>JAFPNP010000370.1 GCA_017411125.1 Kiritimatiellia bacterium | reverse complement strand
GGCGATGTACTGGCCGAGCGCCATGCCTTCGCGGCCGGACGGCTTGTTCGCCACCGCGTCGCGCAGGTGCAGCGAAATGAGGCGGATCGCCTCGAGGTGCATCATGTCCGTCATCGGGCAGGCGGCCTTCGTGATGTAGCCTTCGATGGCGTGCGTGAGCGCGTCCATGCCGGTGAACGCCGTGAGGCCTTTCGGCATCGTCGACATCATGTCGGGGTCGACGAACGCGACGACGGGGATGTCGTGCGGATCCACGCACACGAACTTGCGCTTCTTCTCGACGTCGGTGATTACGTAGTTGATCGTGACTTCGGCGGCGGTGCCGGCAGTCGTCGGCACGGCGAGTATGGGCTTGGACGGGTTTTTGGTGGGCGCGACGCCCTCGAGCGAACGCACGTCGGCGAACTTGGGATTGGCGACGATTATGCCGACGGCCTTGGCCGTGTCCATCGACGAACCGCCTCCGATGGCGATGATGCAGTCGGCCTTGGCGGCCTTGAACGCCTTTACGCCGTTCTTGACGTTGGCAATAGTGGGATTGGGCTTGATGTCGCTGTAGAGAGCGTACTTGACCTTCGCTGCGTCGAGGATGTCCGTCACCTTCTTCGTGACGCCGAACTTCACGAGGTCCGGATCGGAGAACACGATGGGCCTCTTGAGGGAGCGGTGCGCCAGTTCGCCGGCAATCTCCTTCACGGCGCCTGCGCCGTGGTAGGACGTTTCATTCAGGATGATTCGGTTCATTATTGATTCTCCGTATTGTTTGGGTTGGTTGAATTATACCACGTCCCGCGCCGCATTTGGAGCAAAAACTACTTGGAGCTTGGAATCGCGAAGTGTGGTATAATCTTCGCGTCATGCAATGCGAACGCAAACAAGCCGACAGCGCGAAGTTGAAGGTCTGCGGCGTTTCCGACGCGGCGTTTGCGCGCGCCGCGGCGGCGCGCGTGGACTACATGGGCTTCATCTTCGCGGCCTCGTCCCCGCGCGGCGTCACGCCCGAAAAGGCGGCTGCGATCGTCGCGGCGGTGCGCCAAGGCGCATCGCCGCCCTCGATAGTCGGCGTGTTCACGCTCCGCCCCGTCGAAGAGATTCTGCGCATCTCGGAAGAAATCGGCTTCGACGCGGTGCAGCTGCACGGACGTTTTTCGGCGGAAGACGTTGCCGCCGTCAAGGCATCGGGGCGCGAGACGTGGCTTCTGGACGACGGCGGCGACCCCGGCGCGACGGCGGCAGACGGCATCCTGATCGACGGGGTGAAGGGCAACCTCCTTGGAGGCACGGGAGAACGATCCGACTGGACGCGCGTGGCGGAAGTCCGCAAAGCGGAGAAAAAGGCGATTCTCGCCGGCGGGCTTTCCGCGGAAAACATCGCCGAGGCCCTGGCAACCGGCGCCGACGTACTCGATGTAAACAGTTCGCTGGAAATCTCGCCAGGCGTGAAATCGCTTGAACGCCTCGATGTGCTTGTCCGCGCCCTTGCAGCGGCGCGTTCAGCCTCTCAAGTCGATTGACCTGCCGGACGCTGCGGTCTCCGCCACGTTACGGGCGCGCGCCTGCATCTTCTCGAGCGTTTCCACGCAGCGTTCCGTACCGCGCCAGAACGGAACCGGGCCGAGCCGCCGCACCAGCATTGCAGCGGACGCGCCGTGCGGCACGCGCTCTGCCAATGCGGCACGTCGAGGACAACGCGCATCACCAGGCGGATCGGGCTGCACAAGATGTTCCACGTCCACGCCGCGCAAGGCGAGCAGTGCGGCGGGACGGCGGGCCACCTCGCCGCCCAGCAAAAGCAGCACCGCCGCCATGTGCTTGCACGGACGCGACCAGTCCGGGCAGTTGCACCGCATGACCACGTCCCACACCGGCTTCCCGTCCGCCGTCCGTCCGCGGGGTTCGGCCATCGGAAAAAGCGGCAGTCCTTCCGCGTGGAAAATCTCCCCGACTTCAATCGGCAGATCTCCGGCGAGAATGCGCCCGAGCGTCATTGGATTCGCCAGCAGAACGTCTTCTATCCGCTTTCGCGTCTCGTCTCCGGCGGACGTGAACTCGAACGCGACGCTGTACGGATCGGGACGCGACCCCACGACTGTTGCGCGTACACGCGCACCGTCTACGACAAGTTCCGTGACCTGCCCGTCGGCGGCATATTGCCTCGCCCGGCCTAAGCGCGCGCCGAGACGCATCGTCTCCAGCGAGGCCATCCACCGGCGCGCCCACCAGACGCCGCGCGAAAGGGCGCGCAAGTCCTGCGCGCGGATTCCCAGCGCGCTTCTCGTCACGCGAAGCGGATGGTTTCTACTTCCCATCGAGCGACACCATCCTTTCGAACTCCCTTTCGGACATCTTGAGCAGAAACTCCTCGCCGCTTCCCACGACTTCACCTGCCAGACGGCGCTTGGACTCCAGCAGTTCGTCCACGCGCTCCTCAAGCGTGCCGGCGCAGATGAACAAATGCACGAACACGTCGCGCCGCTGTCCTATCCTGTGCGCCCGGTCGGTGGCCTGGTTCTCCACGGCCGGATTCCACCAGCGGTCGAAATGCACCACGTGCGTCGCCCGCGTGAGGTTCAATCCGAAACCGCCCGCCTTCAGCGAGAGAATGAACACGTTGGGCTCGGAATCCGCGTTGAACGCGGCGATCTCGGCCTCGCGCTGTGCGGGCGAAAGGCCGCCGTGCAGGAACGGAAATCGCCTGCCATGGCGTTCGAAAAGGTGCGTCCGCAGCAATCGCCCCATCTGCGCGTACTGCGTGAACACGAGGCAGCTCTCGCCGGCGTCGAAAATCGAATCGAGCAATTCGTCTAGACGGCGCACCTTCCCGCCGTCCACTTCGCCGCCGCCGTCCACCAGCACCGCGCAGTCGCATATCTCCTTGAGTTCCGTGAGAAGCGCCAGCACTCTGCCGCGCCGCGAACCACCGCCGGCTGAATCCGCCTTGAAGGAAGCAAGCGCCGTCTCGTACATCGCACGCTGACGCGTGTCGAGCGAACACCATTCGCGGATCTCGCGCTTGTCGCCGAGTTCAGCCGCGATGCCGGGCTCTGTCTTCAGCCTGCGAAGCATGAACGGGGCGAGGACGTGCCTCAGACGCGCCGGAGCGAACGATGCCGCAAAATCCGCGCGGTTGCCCAGAAGTCCGGGATTGAGAAAATCCTCCAGCGCCCAGAGGTCGTTGACGCTGTTTTCAAGCGGCGTGCCGGTTAGAGCTACGCGGACGGGCACGTCAAGGGCGCGGACGGCGCGAGAAATGCGCGTGTCGGGATTCTTCACCGTCTGCGCCTCGTCGAGGACCAGCGCGGAGAACGTCTCTTCCTCGAACAGCGTGAAATCTCGGGCGAAAAGGGCGTACCCGGTCACGACGACGTCTGCTTCGCTGCACACGCGCCGAAACGCCCCGCCAGTCATGCGTTCAGATCCCTGATGCAGGTAGACTTTGAGCGACGGAGCGAAACGCGCCAGTTCGCGCGTCCAGTTGGTCGTGACCGAAACGGGCGCGACGACGAGGGCGGGGTGCGCGGAACGCAGCCGCAGGAGAAACGCTATCGTCTGGGCTGTTTTGCCAAGCCCCATGTCGTCGGCAAGACACGCGCCGAACCCCCACCGCGCAAGGAAATCGAGCCAGCTCGCGCCGCGAAGCTGGTAGTCTCGCAGCACGCCGTTGAAACCCTCTGGCGGCGGCAGCACGCGGAAGCGGTCCTCGCCCCGCAGTTCGTTGAGCAGCCCTCGCAGCCATCCGTTGGCGCGCACTGTCTTTACGCGCAGGGCGCCGGCCTTGCGGAACCCGAACGCCATCGCCACCGCGTCGCGCACCGTAGTCTTGCGCCCCCGGCCTTTCGCGTCGCGCAGAGCGCGCAACGCCTCGCGCAGCACCGCGCGATCCACTTCTATCCAATGATCGCGAAAGAACACGAACGGCGAATTCTGGTCGAGAAGAAACTCTATTTCCTGCTCCGTCACCTTCTTTCCGTCCACGCGAACCGTAAACTTCGCCGTCACGGGAGATTGCGCATCCCCACTTTTGGCGGTCGGCGAAATGTCCGCCTCGGTCTCCACGTGGTCGCCGATGATGCCGGGCGGCATGTCGACAGCATACCCCGCGGCCGAAAGCGCCTGCGCACCGGTGCGGAGAAACGATTCCGCCGCCGCGCGGTCAAGACGCACCTCCGTGCCGCCAAGCGCCGCCAGCGGCGGAAAGATGGATGCGGCTTGTCCGAGCGAAACGAGCCCAGCCCGCGTTCGCGGGGCGTCCGCAAGGCGAAGCGTCCATTCTCCATTCTCCGTCGCCGGAGGTTCCATCGAGAAACGCAGCGCGGCACGGTCGGCTGCGGAGACGCACAACGGCGAACGCCATGCGTGCAAGTCGCCGGCCAAAGCCTTCACGTCTTCCGTGCGCGGCCATTCGATACGCCCGGAATCGCTCCGCAGCGCGTGCAGCCAGGCGTCGTGGACGGTGACGGGCCTCTGCCATCCTGTCTCGAGCGGCGTCCGCCCGGCGAAACGGGCAAGACCGTCCACAGCGTGCGCGAAGAAGCTTCCGCGTGTCGGATCGAGCGGAATCCACCGCGCATGGAATCCGTCCTCCTCCTCGACTACGTCCGGCAGACATGCGCCGTCTGCGACGGTTTGCGCGGCGGCGCGAAACGTTTCCGCCGCGGAAAGAACATCGTCCGCAAGAAACACGCCTTCTTTGAAACGTCGCGAACGCACGTCGGAAAGAAACATGAGAAGATTTTGAACGGACGGGACGGCCTGGGCACCGCGAAGTTCGATGGCGTCCTTGAACCACACTACCTCGCGCACGGCGGCGAGGAGGTCTTCGCCGCAAACAGGCGCGGGTGCGCCGTCCGCACCTTCGGGGCGTTCGGCGCGAAACACGGCAAGGCCGTCGTCGGACATGTCGATATGGAGAATCAACATGCCGAGGCGCAAACAGCGCGGAGCGACGACACGGCGGAGGCCATGTCCGCCTGCCCGAAAAGGAAACTGCCGGCCACGAGCCGGTTCGCGCCGGCGCGGACGGCGTCAAGCGCGGTGGAGGCGTTTATCCCGCCGTCTACCATTATGTCGATGCGCGGGGCGCGGGCACGAAGCGCTGCGATCTTGGGAAGGCAGTCCGTAACGAAGGTCTGCCCTCCATATCCGGGATGGACGGTCATGACCAGCACCTCGTCGCACATCGCGAGATAGGGGAACACGGCCTCGATCGGAGTTTCCGGATTGAGCACGATCGCTGGACGCGCGCCGAGTTCGCGGATGCGCGGAAGTTCAACGTGCAGGTCGCAGTCGGCCTCCACGTGGATCTGTATGGTCTGCGCCCCCGCGTCGGCGAAGACCTTGAGATACAGATCGGGGCGCGTCATCATCAGATGCACATGGCGGTAGAACGACGGCTCCACGCGGCGGCATAGCGAAACGACGTCGGGGCCGTATGAAAGGTTAGGCACGAAATGCGCGTCCATCACGTCGATGTGAAGCGCGTCCGCGCCAGACCGGAAGGCGCGTGAAATCTCCGCGGCCAGCATTCCGTGGTCTGCGGCGAGAAGTGACGGAAGTATCTGAATGTCCATGACGTCCTCGGCACAAAAAAATGGAGCGGGCGATGGGAATCGAACCCACGTAAGAAGCTTGGGAAGCTCCTATTCTGCCATTGAATTACGCCCGCCTGGCGGAGAGGGAGGGATTCGAACCCCCGATACCTTGCGGTATGCATGATTTCGAGTCATGTGCATTCAACCAGGCTCTGCCACCTCTCCGTGAAGCGCAGATAGTGTAGCATTTCCGCAGTTCGCCGTCAAGGGGCGATTGTGCATTTTGGAGGCAAATATGATATACTGTCGTCCGTGGCAGGAAAAAGAAAGATGGACGACGAGGACTACTCGATCTTCGAAGAACAACGTGCGGCGGTGGAAGGCGGCTGGACGGCGATGCGCTACCATGGCGACGAGGGCGACCGCGTGGACGGAATTCTGTCGTTCAAGTCGATATTCGAGATAAACCCGTTCGAAGTCGGCGGAGCGCACGCGGCGGAACGCCGCCGCTACAATGCACGCAAGGCGGCGGTCATTGACTCGCTTGACGTAAAACCGCTGCTGCACAGGCCGTTCGCTTCGCTTTCAAACGGCGAGATGCGCCGCGTCCTCCTTGCAAAGGCGCTGCTGAAGTGCCCCGAACGTCTTGTCGTCCGCGATCCGTTCGGCGGACTCGACCCTGCCTGGCGCGAACGGATGCTAGGCCTTTCCGCCGTTATTCGCAAGACGGGAACGGAACTCGTGCTGGAAGGTACCATGCCGAAAGGACGCGTATTCTCCTGCGCCAAGTCCGCTTCGGCGGACGATGTCATCCTCCATCCCGTACCGCACCGCGCCGGCAAATCGAAAGCCGTCGTCGAAATGCGAAATGTAAACTTGTCCTTTGGCAAACGTGTGCTGTTCAAGGATTTCCGCTGGACGGTGAGCGAAGGAGAGCGCTGGGTGCTGCGCGGGCCGAACGGAAGCGGCAAGACGACGCTTCTCGCCCTCATAACGGGCGATTCTCCGCTTTCATATGCCTTCGACATCGCAGTCTTCGGCAAGCGGCGCGGAAAAGCCGGCGTCGCGCTGGCAGACCAGCGGCGCCACATAGGCGTAGTTTCTGCGGAGCGCGAGGCAATGCTCGGAGCGTCCATCAAATCGCAGTTGGACGCAGCCTTGGTCAGAACGACACGCCTTCTCCTTCTTGACGAGCCGTGCTGCGACGTTCCCGCCGACCAGGCGCGTCTGGCCATGAAGCGCGTCGCCCGATGGCTGGACGTTCACCCAAAAGCGGCGGCGGTATGCGTGGCGCATTCGAAAGCGCACGTCCCGCCGGGTTTCAACCACCAATTGACATTGCCGCAGGCCTAGCTTGGCAGGGCAAGTTTCGTCACAGCACGCCCTTCGAGGACGGGACCCCCTTCTCGCGCGGGTCGGCGGACGCCGCCTGGCGGACCGCCCTGGCGAAACTCTTGAAAAAGCCCTCGCATACGTGGTGGGCCTCGTCGCCATATATCTGGCGAAGATGGATGTTGAGACGGCCTTCCACGCTCACTGCGCGGAAAAACTCTTCAAGCAGCTTGACCTCGAAATCCCGTACCATCGCGTGTTTCATGGGCGTGGACATCACTAGGAACGGCCGTCCTCCGAGATCTACTGACGCCTCGCAGAGCGCTTCGTCCATCGGAATCGAAGCAAAACCGTAGCGCGTTATGCCGCGCCGTTCGCCAAGCGCACGGTCGAGCGCCTCGCCAAGAACGAGCCCGACATCCTCGACCGTGTGATGGTAGTCCACGTCTAGGTCCCCTTCGCATTTCACGTCAAGATCCACAAGGGCGTGCTTCTTGAATAGCTCCAGCATGTGGTTGAAAAAGCCGATACCCGTATCGACAGTTCCCGCGCCGGTCCCGTCAAGGTCCAGCGACAGCCTAATTTTCGTTTCTTTGGTGTTACGCTCGACGAGCGCGGTTCTCTTTGGTGTTTCCATGGCGTCCACAAGTATACCATATTTGCGGCGAGGTTTATGGTATAATATGCGCCGTGAAACGAAACGCAAAAAGGAAGCAGACCATGAAAAGCAGGAAAGCAACGTGGATGACGGCGGCGATTTGCGCCTGTGCCGTCGCCATGGCAGAGACGATCCAGATGCCGCCGGGATGCACGACGCCGGACGGCATGGCCGTCGACCCGAAGGGACGGTTCGTCATCGCCGCGCCGAACATCAGACACAAGGTGCCGGGCGCAATCTACCGCATCGACAAGCCCGGCGCGGAACCGGTCAAGTGGTTCGAGGTGCCACCGCTCAAGGAATCGGGCTACGCCCAGCCGATGGGCGTATGCTTCGGCGCCGAGGGAGAGATGTACGTGTGCGACTGCCAGAGGGCGGGGCTCGGCCGACTCCTGCGCGTGACGTTCAAAAGCGACGCGCCCGTCGCCTTCGAGACCGTGGCCGAAGGCCTTGCCAACGCAAACGGCGTCAAGTATCTCAACGGGCGCCTCTACGTGACGCAGGCGTCCATGCCCGGCGTGAAGCGCGGGGACGGCGCGGCGACGAGCGGTCTGTACATGTTCGACGCGACGGACCGCAACGTGCGCCCGGCGAACACGCCCGCCGACCCGCAGTGCGTATTCTCCGACGTGACGCGCAACCGGCGCGTGCGCGGCGGACTCAACGGCGTCGCCGTGGATTCGCGCGGAGTTCTCTACACCGGAAACTACGGCGACGGACACGTGTGGAAACTCGTTCTCGGCGCGGACGGCCGCGTGGCGAAGAGCGAAGTGTTCGTCCCGGCGTCCGCCGGAGTGAAATCGCCGGACGGTCTTTGCGTAGACGCCAGCGACAACCTCTACATCGCCGACATGCACGGCTGCGCGGCCGTGAAAGTGACGCCTGCAGGCAAGGTGGAAACAGTGCGGAAAGGCGGTTTCAAGAGTCCGAGCGAGCCGGGAGTGTGGCGCGGCAGCCTATACGTCGCCAACTGGGGCGGTACGACGGTCGAGCGCATCGCGCTGCACGAATAGCCGATTTGATTTGACATCCGTCGATTAAAAGCGGATAATTGCACCATTGCAACTGACGGGATTCCCGAAAGGTAACGAGATGGCAGATGTAAACAACGAGCAGAAACCGGAGAACGAGATCGATTTGAGCGGTCTTGGTTCATTCGACTTCACCCCCGCCTGGGCGAAAGGCAAGCCGGACGATGCGTCCCGCTACGCCCGCTTCGAAGGCCACGACGAGCGGCCGCCGCGGCGCGACGGCGACAGCGCCCGGCCCTTCCGGGAGGGCCGCGTTTCGTCGCGGCCTGCGCGCCCCGCCATGCGGCGCGACGGCGACAATACGCCACGCCAAGAACCGCGGCGCGACGGAGAGCGCCCGCGACGCGACGGGGAACGTCCGCGCTTCAACGGCCCTCGCCGCGAGTTCATCGCGCCGCTTGACGCTGACGTGCGCATCCTGCCCGCTCCGAAAGACATCGGGGTGATAATCAACAAGATCAAGTCCACGCACCTCGCCTATCCGCTCAAGCAGCTTGCGTATTTCTTCCTCGACCACCCGGAGGCGTGCGTGCTGCGAGTGTCGCCGAGAAAGCCGAAGGGAGGCGAACAGCCTGCCGACATCAACTTCCGCCAGTGCAAGGCGTGCGGTGCCGTGATGTTCTCCGACGCAGACCTCGCCGCGCACATACTCGCGACCCATCTTTCCGACTACTACGCCGCCGAAGAGGTTGCGTGCGATCCGCCGAAGGGCGCGTTCACGTGCGTGGCGAAATGCGGCCTAACCGGCGAACTCCTCGGGCCGCCCAACCTTCACGGATACGATGCGCGGATCCGCGAAATGCTGCGCACGCGTTTCCCGGACATGAGCGAACAGGCATACCGCGCCCGCATCGAGATGGTGCGCGATTCCGACGTCATCGAACAGTGGCGCGCGTCCGCAGTCAAGAAAACCATCTACAAAAAGAAAGGCGAAGCGGACGCTCCCGCCATGGAACGCGAGGCCGCGGAAGCCGAATTCATGCGCATGATCGCGCCCAGCCTCATGACGGCCCCGAAGAGCGTGGACGTCACGGCGGACGTGGCGCTGAAATCGTCCTCCAAACCGTTCCTCTTCGCGTGCCGCGACGCGATCCAGCGCGAAAGGCGCTTCCCCGCGTCGCTGTTCTACGCGCTGCGCGGCGCATTCCACCACCGCAAGCTCGAGTTCTTCCGCGCAAACGACACGCGCGGACCGGAATTCGTCACGGCATCCAAGCCCACCGTGCTGGACACCGCGCACGCCATCGCAGAACTGACCGCTATCGTGCAGTACGTGGACGCGCACCAAGGCACGACCGCGGCGCAGCTTCTGACCGCGCTCGCCGAAGACGATGCGTCCAAGGCGGCCGACGTGCGCGCGCACCTGACGTGGCTGGCGGAAAAAGGCTATGTGATCGCCTACGCAAACGGCACCTATTCAAGCCCCGCCGAACATCCTGTCTACCGCCAGCCGTCCGGGCAGAAGACGCCAAAGACAGAGGCAGCCGAAAACAAACCCAAACCGGAAACCGCCGCAGAGCCACCCAAGGCCGAAGAACCAACGCCGGAAGTCGCCGCAGAGCCCGCGCCAGAGGTTGCCGCAGAGCCGCCCAAAGCCGAAGAGCCCAAGATCGAAGAGTCCAAGAAGGAAGAAGTGAAGCAAGATGAAACTGCCGCTGAGTTGGCTGAATGAATACGTTGACGTTTCCGACATCCCGCCCGCCGAACTGGCCGAGCGCCTGACACGCAGCGGTCTGCAGGTGGAGGCCATAGAGACTTCCGGCCCGGAACCGCTTTCCGATTTCTTCGTCGTCGCCGAAGTGCTGACGTGCGAAGATATCGAGGGGACGCATCTGCACAAAACCACGGTCACCGACGGCAAGGAGACGCTGCAGATCGTCTGCGGCGCCCCGAACTGCCGCGTCGGGCTGAAAACCCCGCTGGCGAAAATCGGCGCCGTCGTGCCGGACGGCGGGTTCAAGATAAAGAAAGGCAAACTGCGCGGAGTCGAGTCTTTCGGAATGCTGTGCAGTTCGAAGGAACTTGCGCTTCCGGGCGGCGACCACGCCGGCATCATGGAGCTGCCGGCCGATACGCCGATCGGCGCGTTCATGCGCGACGTCATCGGCTGCGAGAAACCAGAGACAGTGTTCGACATCGAGGTGACGTGGAACCGTCCCGACGCCCTGAGCGTAATCGGTCTTGCGCGCGAATTCGCCGCCATTCTGGGACGTCCGCTCAAAATGCCGCCCGTAGACTTCACGGAATCCGACACGGACGTGAACGACGAAGTCAAAGTGAAGGTCGAGGACGCGACGCGCTGCATGCGCTACACCGCGCGCGTGATAACTTCCGTCAAGGACGGTCCGTCGCCGGACTTCATGGCCAAGCGCCTCGAGGCGTGCGGCGTGCGCTCGCTCGGGCTTCTCGTGGACGTCACGAACTACGTGATGCTCGAATGCGGCCAGCCGCTGCACGCGTTCGACTACAGGACGCTCGCCGGGAAAGCGATAGTCGTGCGCGACGCCCGCCACGGCGAAAAGATCCGCACGCTTGACGGGAAGGACAGAGAGCTCGACGAATCGATGCTCCTCATATGCGACGCGGAAAAGCCCAGCGCCGTCGCGGGCGTCATGGGCGGCGAGGGCAGCGAAATCGCCGCCGGCACCGACCACGTGCTCATCGAGTCGGCGCTCTTCGAGCCGACATCCACCAAATACACCGCGACCAAGCTCGGCCTCGCGACCGAAGCGAGCTACCGCTACATACGCGGCGTGGACAAAGACCTCGCCGACTGGGCCAGCCGCCGCGCCGCGCACCTCCTGCAGAAATACGGCGGAGCCGTCGTGGCGAAAGGCGTCGTGGACGCCGACTTCCGCCCCAAGCCTCTGAATGCGGACGTCACGCTGGATTTCGACCGCGCCCGCTCCCTCATCGGCATCCCCGTCGGCAACGACGCCATGGTGGTGATCTTGAAAAGCCTCGGATTCACATGCAGGGACGACGAGCCTGGCAAACTGTACGCCGCCGCGAAAACAGCCACGTTCGGAGTGCCGTCTTGGCGTTGGGACATTCAGCTGGAGGCCGATCTCGTCGAAGAGATCGCCCGCGTCTACGGCCTCGACAACATCCCGGACACCATGCCCTCCGCGCCCAGCATCTCTCCGCTCTCTGACGCGCCGTTCCGCGCAAAGGAGAAGGTGCGTTCTACCTGCCTCGCGCTCGGTTTCTCCGAGGCGATGCACTACTCGTTCCTCTCGCAAGGCGAACTTGACGCTTTCGATCCGCGCCCGGAAACGCAGGCGACGCGCCTCGCGCTGCCGGATCCGGTTTCGGCGGAATACGGCGTGCTGCGCGATTCCCTGCTCCCGCAGTTGATGGGCTCGCTTGGACGCAACGCGACGCATCAGGTCGAACAGCCGAAGCTCTTTGAAATCGGGCGCGTGTTCGGGAAGGACAAAGACGGAAAGCCATTCGAAGCCGAACGGCTTTCGCTGGGTTTCGCCGGACCTGTAGGGCGTTCCGCGCTCGACCGCCGGCGCACGGTGGGCGTGGAAGAAGCTCTTCTGTGGATGAAGGGAGCGGTCGAGGCGCTTGCCCGCCGCGTCCACGTCGGCAAGCTGGAGTTCCGCCCGTCCGGACATCCGGCGTTCGCGCCGGGCGCCGCGCTTGAAATACGGATCAACGGGCGCACCGCCGGCGTGGCGGGCGTGCTTTCCGCAAAACTGCGCCACCCGTTCCGCCTCACCACGCAGATGGCGCTTGCCGAAATCGACCTTGCGCCGCTGACGAAGCGCGTGGACGCAGTGGCGAAAGCCGGCGCCGTGCCCGCTTTCCCGATGGTCAAGCGCGACATCGCGTTCGTCGCCGGCGCGGGCGTCACGCACGAACAGGTGGAAAAGTGCATCCGCAAAGCCGCGCCGCCCGAACTGGCCGGCATCGACCTCTTCGACATATTCTCGTCCAAGGACATCGGCAAAGACCGCCGTTCGTTCGCCTATTCGCTCGCGTTCAGGGCCGCAGACCGCACCTTGACGGACGAAGAGGTGAACCGCACGTTCGCAAAGATCGCGGACGCCCTCAAGGCGACGCTCCAGGTCGACATCCGGGACAGTTGATCTTTCGCATCGTGGGCGCTGGTTTGCACGCGGATTCAGCAGCGTTTTCTCTGACCTTCATTTTTTGAAGGGAGCCCGAATGCCGCGGCGACTTGGCCGCGGACTAGGGCACCCACTTGGGACATGAGGTTCCAGGGAAGCTGCATTACGGCAAACCGGCGTCTTTATCCAAACCATCTAGCACGTATTCCATTGCAAACCCATGGGCGGCATTCCATACAGGACAATCAGGAAACTCGCCGCCGGCGGAATGTCGGACGTGTTCGAAGTCGAATCTCCGGACGGGTGTCGTTTCGCCCTAAAGGTGTTCAGGCGGGAAAAGGACAGTTTCTTTCTCCACGACCGGTTCATCGCGGAGGCGAAAATTCTGACGACCATATACCATCCACGCATTGTCCGGGTGCATGAATACGGAATCGACGAGACAACAGGCGAACCGTGGTTCGTCATGGATCTGATGACAGACGCCGACGGGACGCCGACGACGCTCGAGAACGCCCGGCGACACTTCGCCAAGATGCCGGACGGTCTCCCAGTACACCGTCTCGGCGACTTCGGCGGGCCTCGTCCTGTTCGTGTGCGAGAACGTGTTGCGCTTCCCGGACGTCGTGTTGCGCACGAGCGACAGCTTCCTCTTGTTCAAATCTGCGTCATCGCATATCTCCGTGAGGCACGAGGCGCGGGAGAGATACCCGAAAATCAGCATGACGAAGTGGCTTGTCGCCGAGAACTTCCGCGCGTCCACGCCGTGCGCGTTCGCGGTCTTTTCAATGAGCCAGCGGGGTATTCGCTGAACAATCTGCCTCAAAGTATGATATACTCTTGGCGTCGCCTTGTTGTTGTTTGTTTTCATGCCTGTAGAGTATACAGGAAAACCGGCAAGGCGACTTTGCTTTTCAAGAGACCGGTTGTGAAATAGTCTCCGCGTCTCTGCGCCTCTGCGCGAGGCTTTTCACACCATGCCTATGGGATGGTAGTGAAGACAACTCTCGAAAACAACCTTTTTCTGCGAGCGAGCCTCGAACAAGACCGTT
>JAFPNP010000369.1 GCA_017411125.1 Kiritimatiellia bacterium | reverse complement strand
TTTTGTGCGTGGCTTTGGCGGGCGCATGGGCCGTGTGGCCGAAGCCTGAATGGGTTGCGACGATGGACGTGCGCGGACTGCCGGAGATTTCGTTCGTCGGCGAATTCCGCCGCCCGCGCATTCCGGAGGAGTTGAGCGGCATAACATACGTGGAAGGCGACCAGTACTACGCCGTGTGCGACGACGGCAGCGGAGTGTGGCCCATTGAGATCGGTCTCGACCGGAAAACCGGCATCGTCACGAATTGCGTCGTAGGACGGAACGTGCGCGTGGGCGAGGATACTGAAGGAATCGCCTGGGATCCGAAGGAGCGGACGGTGTTCGTGGCGGACGAGAAGACCCAGGCGATTCACGAGGTCGATCCGGCCACGGGAAAAATCGTCGCGGACGTATCTCTTCCGTCGCATCACCGCAGCCGCAGAAGGAATCGCGGGTACGAGTCGCTCACGCTTTCGCCGGACGGCGAGTTCCTGTGGACGGCGAACGAGGAGGCTCTTTCCGGCGACGGCGATCCGGCGACAGCCAACGAAGGGACGACGGTGCGCCTGACGCGGTTTCGCCGCAGCGGCAAAGCATGGGCGCTAGATGGTGAATGGGCTTATCTGACGGATTCCATAGACGGCGAAAGGACGAAGCGGATGCGGTCGGGAGTGTCCGACCTGTGCGCGCTGGAGGATGGAACGCTGATCGTCCTCGAACGCGAGCTGAGCAGAAAGGGCGTGGCGCCCGCGTACCGCGTACGCCTTTACGCGGTGCGGCCGCGCACGATCGCGGCCTTCGACGTGGAGCGGCCTGTCGCCAAGAAACTTCTCTTCGGCGCGGACACCGGCTCGGCGAACTACGAGGGCGTCTGCCTCGGACCGCGGCTGGAAAACGGCGACCGGACGCTCGTAATGGTGTCCGACGGCGGCGATACCGACGACGAGCGCCTCTATTCGTTGCGCATGAGCACGGATGGAGGGTTCGGGAAATGACAAGGAACTTTGGTGCGGAAACCGTCCGTAGGACTGTCGAGAGCGGTTATGGCGTGTCGCTTCGCAGCTTTGAAGCGTTGCACGGCCATGCGCACTCGTTCAATTTCCGGGCGGAGACTGCAGACGGGGCGGTGTTTGAGGTGAAGTGCTTCCCGGAGGCGAAAGACAGACGCATTGCCCGGCTTCTCGCGCACACGGCGCCGTCCGGAAGCGGCACTCTCGCCGCGACACGGCTGTTCGAGGGGAAAGTGCTCGGCTTCGATGGATGGAAGGTGATTGCGCTCAAATGGATTCCGGGCGTCAAACGCGATCCGGACGAATTGTCAGACAGTGAATTGCATGCGTTTCTCGATGCGCATGTGGAATTTCTGGGCGGCCTGGCGGACGACGGCGAGATTCTTCCCGTCCGGGACGCATTGGCGCTGAGGCAGAAGATTTGCGGGCGGCTGAGCGGCGGGAACGCGGTGGAGATACTGCGCGAACTGGACGGCATGCCGGACGCTACTCTCTCGCTCGCCCCTCGGTATTGTCGAATCATCCACGGCGATCTGCACAGCGGAAATTTCCGTTTCGCAAATGGCAGGGTCAGCGGTTTCTTCGATCTTGAGGAACTGAGGTACGGCACTCCGGCGGAGGATTTGGTGCGCTATGTCGTCTGCTGCGAGGAACATCGTCGGTGGTATGCGCTGCGGAGGAGGCGGAAATTGCTCGATGCTTTCCGGCGCATTCTCGCCGGCACGTCCTATGCGCGTGACGAGTGGCTGTTTGCCATCAACAGCTGTCTTCTCCGCAAACTGGCGAGAAAGGTCAAGACGAATCGTATGACGGCATTTCAGCGAATGAACCTGCGAATGAGGTTTGGGTTTTACCGTACACTGCGCGGCATGGTGGACAGGAGGTGCAAATGAGCGAAAAGGTGAACGTGCTCTGCGCCAAATGGGGCGTGAAATACGGAGCTGAATATGTCAATCGGCTGTATGCCGGGGTAGCAAGGCATCTTGATCGCCCGTTTCGTTTCGTGTGCGCCACGAACGAGCCGGAGGGCATACGCCCCGAAGTGGAGTGTGCGCCGCTCGACGCCGATCCGCACGTGAAAGACCGCCACTGGCCGAACATACATGCGAAACTCACGTTGTTCCGCAGAGGCTTCGCCGGACTGGAAGGCCCCACGATGTTCCTTGACGTGGACGTGCTTCTGACGGGGCCGCTCGACAAGTTCTTCGACTACCATCCGGGCGACTTCTGCATAATCCACAACTGGGTGGAAAGGCGCAAGGCGATTTTCAGGCGTCCGCCGATCGGCAATTCGTCGTGCTTCCGTTTCGACGCCGGATCGGACGCGGCGCACGGCGTGTACGAAAGTTTCCTGCGCGACAAGGACGATCCGTCGCTCGACCGGTTCTTCCGCAAGGGATCGCAGAAATTCCAGACGCGGGCGATGTTCGAGCGCGGCAACGTGCGGTGGTGGCCGGAGGAGTGGGTGTGTTCTTTCAAACGGCAGTGCATTCCAGTATGGCCGCTGAACCGCTTTATTGTGCCGCGTCCGCCCAAGACGGCGTCAGTGATAGCTTTCCACGGCAACCCGGACATTCCCGAGGCCATTGACGGATTCTACTGGCACAAGGGACGGAAGATTCCGCCGCATCTCACCTGCCTCCCTACGCCGTGGGTCAAGGAGCGATGGGAGAATCCATGAGTCCAGAGCTGCATCTTTTCATACTCTGGGAGAAGGCTCGGCGCGTGGAGAAGCGGATACTGGACGACCTCGAGCGCGAGATGGAGATCGTAT
>JAFPNP010000368.1 GCA_017411125.1 Kiritimatiellia bacterium | reverse complement strand
TGGTACGAAACATCGCCGTCTTGCTGCGTTTCGCCAGGAGCAGGGAAGGCTTTCGCCGCCAGCCCTCTCCGCCCGTAAAGCTCCCAGGCCGGAGACGCGAGTTTCGCGCTCCACCACTCCCCGCGCGGTCCCGCCCAGTAGTCTGCGGAAGCCGATCCGACGCACAGCAGACGCGGCGCGACGAGCGCGAGCAGTTCGTGCTGGTCGAAATCCATCGACATCTCCCTGCCGCCGTATTTTTTCGGATAGTTGCCGCAGTACCAGTTTGGGAAGTTCTTCGGTATGGATGCGATGTCTTCGCTTTTTGGAAGGCGGATGTGGTTGAGCTTTGCGCCGTGCGCCCCGGAATTGTTGGAACAGACGAGCGCGAAGCGCCTGTCGGTCGCGCCGGTCCAAAGCGCGGTCTTGCCACCGCGGGAATGTCCCGCGATACCGACGCGCGTGGCGTCGATGGCTGGTTCCGTCTCGATCCAGTCCATCACGCGGCTTGCCGCCCACGCCCATGCGGAGATTGCGCCCCATGATTCGTCATCGCGCGTTTCAACTCTTTCCATGCATTTGAATACGCCATGCGAGAATCCCGTGTTCTTCTCAGTGGCGACGTCCTCAGTGAGGAAGCCGACGGTGGCGAACCCGCGGGCGACGATTCGTTCCACCGGCCAGTATTCGCTCGATATCGCATGGTCGGCGTCCACCTTCGACCGCCCCTTCAGGCATATGCTTACGAAAGCCGGCACTGGTCTTTTCGCCTTCGGGATGTAGACGGTGAAGGGGAAGGAGAACTTGCCGAACGGCCCGTCGAATTCTGCGTGGACAAGTTTCCGCACGGCCTTGCCTTCCATCGCGGCGCGTTCGTCATATGTTTTGAACGAGGTACGGCCGCGCTCGTTCGCTGCGGCGGGGCGACGTCCGTAGACGTCTTTCTGGAAACGTTCAAGCAGTTCCGGTGCGCGAATCTTCTCCCACGCATCCTTCGTGTTTACTGTTGTACCCGCGAACGTTCGCATCAGTTCCGGTACGTTTTCCGGCACAGGAGCGTTTGCCGCCGCGTTAAATGCACGGACTGCGAAACCTGTCGATGCGACAAAGCAGCACAGGATACTTCCTATTGTTTTTCTCATTGTATTTTCCATGGGTATGCGAAAAAACATACAATAGTGTAGCAAACCCGGTTCGCGCGGACAAGACGAAACGCGGCCCTTCTGAGAGGACCGGGCTTTGTCCCGTCAGGGGCAGCCGCAGATACCTTAAGGGATATAATCAAAAACACCCCACTTTATGCACACAAACACCTCACCTTGTGTACATAAACACCCCACTTTGTGCATATATCCCCATAGGGAAAGCGCGGCATCCCTTTGGTGCGACGCATTCTCCTCTGGTAAATGTGCCGTCGGCCTCTCTTGCTTGGGAAAGGAGGGCGCCTGTTTTGCATAAATCCAGCGGCTTCCCACACGGCTCGCTAATGTGCACATTGGGATTGACTTGCCACGGAAATTTTTGATATACTATCGCCCAACTGCCGAGGGTAGCGTCGCAGCCGGGCTACAGTGGTCTGTCTGCCGGGACGCGAGAGCAGGCGGGAACAAGGAAAGACATGGATAAAATAAAAATCAAGGCGGAAGAGCGCGCGGAGCAGGGTTCCGCAGCCGTCCGTCGGCTTCGTCGCGCGGGCAAGATTCCTGCGGCGGTGATGCGCATGAACAAGGGTGGCACGATGCTCGTGAAGCTTGACGCGCACGAGTTCATGCTGGGGCTTCGGGGGCATACGAGCAAGCAGCTGCTCGTCACCCTGGACATGGGAGGCAAGGAGATTCCGGCCCTCATGCGCGAGATGCAGAACGACGTGGTGAAGGGCACTCCCGTCCACGTGGACTTCAGCGAAGTGTCGCTCACGCAGAAGGTGCGCGTGGTCGTGCCTGTCTACTTGACCGGCGAGGCCGTGGGCGTCAAGATTGGCGGCGGCGTGCTCGAGCAGGTGCTGCGCACGGTCGAGGTCGAGTGCCTTCCGGATGACATAGCGGAGAGGTTTGACGTCGACGTGTCGAATCTCGGCCTTGACCAGACGCTTTTCGTGAAAGACCTGCAGTTGGGCGACAAGTTCACGCTGGTGACGCGCGGCGAGTACGCCGTGGCCGTTGTCAAGGCGCCCGAAGGCGCCGACGCCACCGCGCCCGGCGCGGCCTCCGACGCAAACCCGGAGGTCATCAAGAAGGGCAAGGAAGAGACCGGCGACAAGAAGGAAGAGAAGAAGTAATCCGGGAAGGGAATTGACACATGAAAAAGTATGATGGTCTCTACATCTTCGCCGGACAGGCGAAAGACGACGTGCTCGAGAGCCAGATTGCCAAGGCTGTTGCCGAAGTGACGAGGCTCGGCGGAAACATCCTCTCCCAGGAGGTTTTGGGCAAGCGCACGTTTGCGCGTCCGATGGCCAAGCGCGAGAGCGGCGTCTACGTGCAGATCCGCTTCGAACTCGATCCGCAGAAGGTCGGCGAGCTGGTGAACCGCTACCGTATCGTGGAAGAGGTTTTCCGCGTGCAGATTCTCGCCGTGGACGAGCGCCGCGAGGCGATTCTCGCCGCGCAGCGCGAGGCTGCCGAGAAGCGCGCCGCCGAAAAGGCGCAGAAGGAGGCTGAGGCGGCCGAGGCCGCGCCGGCCGAGTGACGACGAGGGGTGGGGTTATGCCGTCTTACAACAAAGTGATCGTTATGGGGAACCTGACGCGCGACCCTGAGGTTCGCCAGGTCGGAGCGAATGCCGTGAAGGTGTGCCGCTTCGCGCTGGCGCTCAACGAGCGCCGTAGGGACCGCAACGGCAATCTGGTGGACATTCCCACTTTCGTCGAAGTCGACGCGTGGGAGAAGCTCGCCGAGTTGTGCGGACAGTACCTGCGCAAGGGCCGGTCGGTTCTTGTGGAAGGGCGCCTCCAGATGGATTCATGGGAAAGAGATGGGCAGAAACACCAGAAACTGAAGATTCGCGCTGTGACTGTGAAGTTCATGCCGCTGCCGGCTCCGAACCAGAACCGGCTGACAGGCGAGCCGATCGCCATGGGCGGTTCCGCCGCGCTGCCGCCGGTGGTGCCGCAGACAGGCGACATGGATGGTTACGACGACGACGGATCGATGGCCTATTGACGGCCTCCACCCCGCAACACAATAATTCAAGGAGCAAACAATGGCTTACCAGAAAAAAAACGAACGTGGCGACCGCGAGGAGTTCGCTTCCCGCCGCCGTCCTTCCATTCCCGCAGGCGACAAGATCGACCTCAGCGACATCGAGGTTCTCAAGCGCTACGTGACGGAATACGGAAAAATCATCCCGGCCCGCACGACGGGTGTCACATCGATGCAGCAGCGCCAGATCAAGAAGGGCGTCCGCCGCGCGCGCAACATGGGCCTCATGGCCTGAGAAAGGAATGCTTCACATGGTAGAAGTAATGCTCATGGCCGACGTGAAGAAGCTCGGCAAGGCGGGCGCGGTCGTCAAGGTCGCTCCCGGTTACGCCCGCAACATGCTTGTTCCCCAGGGACTGGCCGCGCCCGTGACGGTTGCGGCCAAGCGTCGGCTCGCGAAACTCGAGGAAGCCCGCGCCAAGGCGCGCGCCGAGGCGAAGAAAGCGGCTCAGGCGGTTGCAGACAAGCTCGCCGGCCTCAACGTCACGGTCAACGCCCGCACGGTGGATGGTACGAAGCTCTACGGCAGCGTCAGCGCCACGGATCTTCTCGCCGCCATCGAGGCTGACCGGGGCGTCAAGCTCGAACGCTCGCAGCTCGATTTGCCTGACCAGCTCAAGGAAGTCGGCGAATACAAGGCCACGCTTTCGCTCGGCGAGGGCGTCACTGCGCCGTTTACGGTGAAAATCGTGGAGGCGGCCGAGCAGTAAGGCCGTGAACGGGGAAATCGGGCCGGCGGGATTTTTTTTCGGCGACCCGATTTTCCTGTTGCATTGCGGTTGGAGATATTGTATACTGTTAATTGTCCTCGCAGGATTAGGTATTTTCCGAGGGGACGAAATATCGCAATGAAGAAGTTTTTGAGAGTTTGTGCCTGTTTGACGGCTATCGGAGCGTTGTCCGTTGGCCTGTCGGGGTGTGTTGTCGCTGATTTCTTGAACAAGTTTCTGGGTGAAGAGAAGAACGCGAACGTTAACCCGGAGGTCATTGCGACCTATTTTGACGGACCGAAGGTGCGTCCGGGCGTCGCGTTGGGAATTTCCGTGACGGCGGTGGGTTCGGCGAATTCGTCGCAGAAGCAGTACTTTGTAGATGCGGATGGCTGCATCTCAATGGAATTGATAGGTCAGGTCAAGTGCGACGGCATGACGCTGGTTGGGTTGCAGAAGAAGCTTGAAGCCGCATACAAGGAATATTATCTGAAGCCGCACGTGACCGTCACGTTCATCTATCAGGCGGGGCAGAACATGGTTTCGCCATGGGGTACGGTGACGGTGCTTGGCGAGGTGGGGCGTCCTGGGCCGGTTGACGTTCCGTCGACGATGGACTTGCGTCTCACGCGCGCTCTTCAACTGGCAGGTGGCGTCAATCCTATTGCGGACAAGCGGAACGTCCAAGTTACGCGCTGCGACAAGGACGGGAAGCAGACGAAGACGAAAGTCGATTTGGTGGAGATTGGCCAAGAGGGCCGCCCTGACAAAGACATGCTTCTCAAGGCCGGCGATGTGGTCTGGGTGCCGATTTCCTGGTATTGATTTGAATTAAAAACGAAAGAAACAACAAGGAGGTATTGACATGAAGTCGATAAAACAGATTGCGGCGTTTGCGCTGACGGCGGTTGTCGTCCCGTTTGCCGCGACGGCGGGGTTGAGCAGGGCCGAATGGCAGGCCAAGGTTGGCGACTGCGCGAAGAATCCTGCGATGGTCAAGGCGACAATCGCCCAGATTCCGGCAGCAGAGCAGACGGAGTTTCTGGCAAAGGTCAATTCGGCCATTGCGAAGAAGCCTGGCTCGATCGAGGCTATGGCCGTGGATTTCTACTCTGCCAGCAAGGCCGCATTGGTTGGCGCGAAGGACAAGAAGGCCGTTCTCGCGGAGATTTTCGCGACAGTGCCGGTTGAGCACTTGACCGTTCTCAACGAACGTCTGGCTGCCGAGCTGTTCAGCCGCAATGCCAATCCCGACAAGCCGGTTTCGGATGCTGCGTTCGAGAACCTTGCCAAGGGTGCGCTTGCCGTTGTGAACAAGCGTTGTGAAACGGCAGAGAACGCTGCAGCCCGGCAGATGTTTGCCGCACTCATGTTCGTCCGTGCTTCGGGCGGATCGCCGAGCGGGTTGGCCGACACGCTCATTTCGCAGATGAGCAATGTCCAGGCGCGCGAATCGGCCAGTGGCTGGATTGCACAGGCCATGGGTTACGGGCAGGAGGCGTCCTACAGCAAGGTTCTTGCCGATTCCAATGCCGAGGAGGAACCCGATCACGTGATCGTCCACTACATGACAGGACAGATGATTCTGGAGTCTCTGCTTGCCGACCTGCAGGCTCCCGGCAACCAGTCAGCCGTCGGCTCTGCCGCTGGACTTGGCGGTGGTGCGTTTACGACGATGAGTACGTCTGGGAATCCGATTGACGGCGAAATCGACGTTGGTTTGAATCGCATCCCGCGTGGAGCCATCGGCAGCAAAACTGCCGTTGGTGGAAATAGCGAGGGGCGTTATTCCGACTCTGGGGAGGAGAATCCCTATTACTCCGGGAAGGGTCGCGGCAAGAATCCGTATTATTCGGGCCAGCGCGAGTCTAGCGATTACTGGAAGTGATTCTACATTATAAAAAAGGGAATACAATGAATAAGCATTTTACAGGTCTGGCAGTTGCCTCGTTGGCAGCGATTCCCGTGTTTGCCGCAGGTGGCAGTGAAGGCGACAAGCCCATGGGCTTCCGTTTCTTCAATCAGCATCTGACCATTAAGCCCTATGTGGCGCTTTCGTATACTTACGATTCCAACGTGGATACGATGCATCATTCAAGCGGCGACAGCATTTTCTGCATCCAGCCAGGTGCCGACTTCGATTGGAAAGGCGACACTTGGGCGCTCGTCGGATCTGCGTGGTATCGCCGCAATGCGTACTGCAAGTATTCCAACGAGATGGGCGAGAACAGCTACGGCGAGTCTTTGGCTTTCAAGTGGGCGTCGTCGGCGCAGAATGAAAAAGGCTGGTCGCTGGTCATTGCCGAGAAATATCGTTATTCCGACCAGTCCGACTCTTTGGGGTCGGGCGACGGGCGCGGTATTTGGCGCGATCGCGAGGCGTTTGATATTTCCGGCGTCCTACAGCGTCGTTTCTCCGAGCGTCTGCACGCCAGCGTGCTGGGGCAGTACAATTGGCTTGATTACAAGAACGACACGGGCAAGTATGCGCCTTTGTACGGTTGGCAGTCTTGGTCTGCGGGTGCGGAAGCCGGCTATGCGGCGTCCAAGTGGACCGACCTCATCCTCGCCGGCGGATATTCGCACTATACGCAGTCCGGCGGTCGCGGCTATCGCAATTACAACAACGAGAGCAAGGCGTGGACTGTTCAGGCCGGTCTCGGTTCCCATGCGACCGAGAAGATCACCTACCGTGCGCTCATGGGTGTGTCTTGGCTCGACTACGGTGGCCACAGCAATGCAGACAGAGGTTGGACTTATTCGCTTGACGGCAATTGGCGCGTCACGCGGCAGTGGCAGATTTCCGTTTTGGGCAAGAGCTACTACCAGCCGTCCGAGCGCACGCGTGGCCAGGCTCTCAAGGTGTACTCGCTTTCTGCCGGCACGTCCTACCTGACTCTTGGCGACAAGATGACGCTCACGGCAAACGTCGCGTGGCGCTATGAGGATACTTGCTACAACGACCGCTATCTCGCGTCGGGCAACGATTACGACGAGGACATTCTTTCCGTTCGTCTTGGCGCGACGTACACGATCAACCGCTGGGTTTCCGTGTTCACGATGCTGACGTGGGAAGAAGATTGGTGCGACAGGAAGGAGTACGACTACAGCCGTTTCCGCGGCACGCTCGGACTCCGTTTCCATTATTGAGTTCTGTCGGCTGATGTTCCCAAGGCTCATCACCAGGTACGGGCTGGCGACGCATTTGGCGTTGCTGGCCTCTTTGCCATTTGTCCTGTGGCCGTTTCTTTCGCTGGAACGGCTGTCTCTGACGGTTTTCTGCCTTTCCGGGCTGTCTTCAGTGTGGCTGCTGGTTGAGCCTTCGATGCGTGCGGGAGAGCATCTTTCCCTTGCGCGTCGCCGGGTTTTGCACGATATCCTTCGCGATCCTTTTTTCTGGCTTTCACTTTTTTTGGTCATCGTTGCCTTTGTGCGTTTTTTGAATTCAGGCGTCGCTCAGGTGTACGTTGACGGAGAATGGGGCGTAAGCGAGCCATCCTCCACGGCTTTCCCTGCATCGTCTGGCAAGAGTGGCTTGTTGCCGCTTGCCGTTATTTTGGCGATTGCGGTGCTGATGCAAGGGATTCGCCATGGAATTGGTTTGACCGGTCGTGTATCCTTTGGATTGACGGCATCGTTTGTTATGGGGCTTGGTGGGCTTGCGATGGCTGGCCTTGCGTTCGCCAGAATTCCGGCTTTTCTGGGGGCGGCGAGGGCTAATTTCGCGGAAGGGCCGTTTTGGAGTCCGTTTTTTGGGCCGGTCTTCGGTGTTTGGCTTGTTTGTGCGCTTGCGTTCGGGGCGAATGCCGAGGTGCGCAAGTGGAGTGCGGCGCGTGTTCCGTTTTGT
The DNA here is from genome assembly GCA_017411125.1 of Kiritimatiellia bacterium. GTDB lineage: Bacteria > Verrucomicrobiota > Kiritimatiellia > RFP12 > UBA1067 > RUG572. The sequence goes on along the minus strand of JAFPNP010000368.1, from coordinate 732 downwards.
GTTTCGATTGCCGGCAATGCAGCCGGACTTCTTTTCTTTTCGCCCCCTGTGGTGGCTTCTGTGTTTTTGCTTTTAGCATTGGCAACCGCCATGTTCTGCTATGCGTTTCTGGCAAGGACGTCGATGGGTGCGGTCGCTCGCAATTTCGTCTTGTGCGTCGTGGGTTTTGCCGTTCCTTTCTTTATTGCGGCATTGATTCCTAGCGACGTGGTGTTCGAGTCGCGTGCGAAACAGTCTGGCTTGGACGACAAACCGTTGTCGGTGCCTTCTGGCGAGGTTTACGCAGTGAAGTCCGGAAATTTCTTTTCGCTGGACAAGGGCATGGTTGATATGTACGAAAAGCGGTCTGCAGTATTGACTGAAGTCGCGAAACAGATATGGAAAAAGCATCCATGGTACGGCGGCGGAGCCGGGGCCTTTTACCTCTATGCGCCGTTTATGCTTTCCAAGAGCGACATGCGCATTCTTTCGGACAAAAGGCGCGACTGGCGTTCATGGGTGTTGTCGCGGCAGGTGCAGGAAGATGGGCGCGACGGGGCGGACGACTCTCCGGAAAGCAAAGAAGGCGGAGTTTCGGTGATGAGTCTTCGTCCTCGGACATATGCGCCGCGTTGTGCGTTCAACAGTTTATGGACGTTGCTGGCTGAGCGCGGACTGATTGGCATGGCGCTTGCGGTTGCCGTGCTTGGTTTTCTTCTTGCCGCCTATTTCGGGCGACTTGTGAATGCCGTT
>JAFPNP010000367.1 GCA_017411125.1 Kiritimatiellia bacterium | reverse complement strand
CCGGCTTTGATGCGCTGGAGACTGCCGCCAACGCGTTCGCAGAAGAAATTGGCGGGTACGCCGAGCGTGGCGGCGTTCCGCTTTGCGCATGCGACGGCGCCACGCGAGCTTTCAATGCCCACAAGTCGAATCTCGCCTTTCCCCTGGCGCGCGCAGCAGAGCCCGAACACGCCCACGCCGCAATATAGGTCGAGTATGTGCGGAGCGTCGTTTGACGAGGTGTATTCGTCGCGGACGGCCCTGACGAGCAAGTCCGCCATCTGCGGGTTGACCTGGTAGAAGCCGTCCGCCGGTACGGCGAACTTCATTCCAGCCGTCTGTTCGCACAGTTCCATGTTGGCTGGCGGGGCGCCCATCCACCACTTGACGCCGTCGTGTGCTGTGTGGCGTATCGTCACGTTGTCCGCCTCTTTTGCGCTCTGCCGTACGGTCCGTGCGCCCTGCGTGAGGAGCGTGAATACCGCAGATCGGATCGCTGGCAGCGCGGCGTTGATGGAAGGGCACGCGAGCGGGTCTTTCTCGATGTCCATGACGCGGTGCCCCGGTTCTTCGCGGTAGCCTAGGACCCATTTCCCGTTCTGCCGTTCCGTGTGGTACACGACTTTGTTGCGATATGCAAGCGGTGAGACGGCGGGCACGACATCGAGTGGCAACACGGAACGCTCGACCTTCCAAAGAAAGTTCTCCAGTTGATCCTGCTTGAAGCGTATTTCCGCGTCGTAGGAGATGTCCGAATACACCATTCCGGGCACGGCTGGATCCGGATCTGCCAGACGTTCCGGAATCGCTTCGTCCACCTGCACGAGGCGGGTTTTGACGTAGCGCTTCTTCTGCTCCGTTATTTCCGCCTTCACCGTCTCGCCGGCATATGCGCCCGGCACGAACGCCACCCGTCCGTCGCCGAGGCGGCCAAGTCCGTCGCCGCCGTAGACGCTCTTCTCTATCTTAAGCGTAACTGTCATGATCCGTCTTTCTTCTAAACCGCCGCAGCCATGAGCATGCCGAGGGCGTGCGTCGCCGCCGCCGCGCGCACGTCCGCGCGTCCGCCGCCGAAGATCGCTTTCTCCGTCCGCACGCCGTCTTTCGTGGCAAGGCCGAACCACACGAGTCCGACCGGCTTTTCCGCGCTGCCTCCGCCCGGCCCGGCGATGCCCGTCACGGACACCGCTACGTCCGCCTTCAGAAGCTCTCTCGCGCCTGCGGCCATCCGCGCCGCGCATTCGGCGGACACCGCGCCGAAGCGATCCAGCACGTCCTGCGGCACGCCAAGGACGTCCCGCTTCACTTCGTTTGCGTAGCTTGCCACTCCGCCCAGGAACACCGCGCTCGAGCCCGGCACGGCGGTTATCGCCGCGCCGACGCCTCCGCCCGTGCAGCTTTCCGCCGTGGCGCACGTCATTCCGCGCGCTTTGAAAAGCGCCACGAGGTTTTCTGCAACTCCGCTTGATTCCATTGCTGCCGCCCCTTCGATTGTCAGTCAAACACGAAACTCTGTCCTTCTGCGGGCGCGACTGCTCGCGGGCAGCCGTGCGCGGAGAGAAGTTCCGTCATCGTGTTCACCCTGTCGGTCTCGCCGTGTACGGCGAACGCCTGCCTGACTTTGCCTTTGATTCCGTCGTACCAGTCCATCAGACCTTTCCTGTCGGCGTGCGCCGAGAGGGCGTTGATGGTGTGTACGCGCGCTTCGAGGCGCACCTCCTCGCCGAGCATCTTCACGGTGTCGTCCTTGTGTTCGACGAGGCGTCTGCCTAGCGTGCCTTCCGCCTGGAAGCCGACGATCAGGATTATGTTGCGCGGGTCGCCGACCGCCGCTTTCAGGTGGTGGACGACGCGCCCGCCTTCGCACATCCCGCTCGCCGCCACGATGACCATCGGGCCGCGCAGTTCGTTGAGGCTCATCGACTGCTGCGGCGTCTCTACGAACTGCATTCCGGGGAACGTGAGCGGATTGACGCCGGAGTTTAGAAGGCGCATCGCATCGTCGTTGTAGCATCCCGTGTGTTTTTCGTATATCGCCGTGGCTTTCTGCGAAAGCGGAGAGTCGATGTAGACCGGCACCTGCCTGATGCGCCCAGCCGCGAGAAGACGGTTGAGGTAATAGAGTATCTGCTGCGTGCGCCCGACCGAGAATGCGGGGATGATAAGCTTTGAGCGCTGCTGCACGATGTCGTCTATGTATCCCTTAAGGCGTCCTTCCACGTCTTCGGACGAGGGGTGTAGGCGATCGGCATAGGTGGATTCGACGAGGACGATGTCCGCACCTTGCGGATATTCATAGTGGCGCAGGATTGGCTGGTTGGGCTGGCCGAGGTCGCCGCTGAAGAGCAGACGGTGGCTGTGGCCTGAACCGCCGTCCACGTCGAGCATCGTCTGCGCGCTGCCGAGGATGTGCCCGGCGTTGAAGAAGGTGAGCGTTAGACCCTTTGAAATTTCGCGCGGGCGGTGCGTGTGGACCGGCTCGAAAAGTGGCAGGAGCGCGTCCACGTCCTCCTCGTCGTACAACGGCTCGAAGAGTTTCTTGCCCTGTGCGCGGCGTTTCTTGTTCACGTATTCGAGGTCGCGCTGCTGCAGCCAGCAGCTGTCGCGCAGCATCACCTCGGCAAGATCTATCGTCGCCTGGCGCGCGTATACCCTGCCCCGGAATCCGCGCCGCACTAGCTGCGGCAGGTTGCCGGAATGGTCGATGTGCGCGTGCGAGAGGATGACGGCGTCGATAGTCGCCGGATCCACCGGGATGTTCCGGTTCCGCTCGAACGCTTCCTTGCGGTGCCCCTGGTAGAGGCCACAGTCAAGCAGTATGCGCCTTCCGTTCGCCTCGACGAGGTGCATCGAGCCGGTGACGGTCTGCGCCGCTCCGTAAAACGTAATCTTCATGGCGCAAGTATATCACATTCCACGCGGTTTTTCCAACAGCGTGTCGCAGAAGTTCATCAGCCAAGTCCAGTCGTGCGCACTGTATCCGTGGCCTTCGGTGCGACGTGCATAGGCGAGGTTTTCGCCGACGCAGTCCGTGGAGTAGTCGTCGGGATAGGGCTTCTCCGGGAGGCCGGACTTGCCGTTGAGCGTCCACGCGGGCGACGCGGCCTTGCAGGCGAGGTATTCGCCCTTGGTGTCGAACCACTTCGAGTCGAAACCCTGTACGAAGAGCTTGCGCGGCGCGATGGCGGCAAGAAGCAGGTGCTGGTCGAACGTGAGCAGCGTCGCGGGGTCGCGCTCGTACTTCTTGTATGCCGGACAATACCAGTGGCGGAACATGCGCATCTGCGTGGCTACGTTCTCGCCGTAGTCTCGTTTCGCCAGAGGACATCCGCCGCCACCCGTCTGGTTCGGCACGCATGCGGCGAAACGTTCGTCGCGCGCAGCGGCGAGAAGGGCCGTCTTGCCGAGGCGCGAGTAGCCGGCGGCGATGGCGTTTCTGGAATCGATTTCTGGAAGCTTTTCCGCCAGGTCGAGGCCGCGCGAGAGCGCCCAAGCCCATGCGCCGATGGACGTCGTGTTGTTGTCGCGCTTCGGGTCGCGAGCGGGCCACAGGTCGAATACGCCGGACCACGGCGACGGCGAACCTTTCGGAATGGAGCCGTCGGCATTGGGACTGACATCTGGTGAAACCTGCGCGTAGCACGCCGTTACTACGGCGTAGCCGCGCGCGAGAATCATGTGCGCTGGAAACACGAACTCCATGCTGTTCATGTTCTCGTAGCGTCCACGCAGTTGCTCGACGGGCTTTTTGGCTGGGCGCAGAGCGATCCACATGTCCGGCATCGCTACTTCCTTGTCCCTTATGAGTTCGTAGTTGCCGCCGTAGTTGAGGAAGATGATCGGCAAGGCTGGGCGCTTCGCGTAACGCGGCAGAAGGACGAGCCAGTCGATTGCGGGGCCGGATTTGTCCGCTTTGAACCACATCCGGTACTGCCTTCGTATTCCGAAGCCGGCGAGAGTGACGCCCTCGTCGATCTTTTCCGCCACGACGGTCTCGGGCGCTGGAGGCTCCTGCCCGAACATCTCTTTTGCGAAAATGCCCATGATTTCCTTCCGGCGCCGTGCCCAGTCTGCTGGCGATTTCACCTTTGTCCCGTCAAGGAACGTGAGCGGATCCTCCAGCGCATACGGCGCCACTTTGGATTCGTCGTAGTTCGGTTTCCAGTAGTCTTCGCGCGCGGCCGCGCCGCAAAGAACGCATCCGGCCGAGAGCAGCAATGCCGCCCTCCATCGACGCGCAATCCCACTTGAAAAGCGGTTTTCGTTCATGTTGCAGTCCTTTTAGGTGAAACGTGCTGCTATTATACAGTTTTATCGCAACTTGTCAATCGTGTCCAAGCCCGGCGGAGGTGCACGGCATTTTTTCGAAGTTTCCGCTTGCGTTCGTAAGTTAGTTTTGGTAAACTAACTTTCAACGACCTAACCAGGGTCAGGAGCAGACATGCCGATAACATTGATGACAATTGGAAGCAGGCACCGCGTGAAGGCGGTGAAGGGCAATGATGCCGTGAAGAAGCATCTTGCCTCGATGGGTTTCGTGGAAGGCGCGGAGGTCACGGTGATCTCCGAGACGGCCGGGAGCTATATTCTCGGAATCTGCGATTCGCGCGTGGCCGTCGACAGCGGTCTCGCGATGCGCATTCTCGTGTAACGACAAAACGTGCTAAAGCTAAAGGAAAAATAGATGACTCTCAGCGAAGTAAAGCCGGGGCAGACGGTGAAGGTGGTGCGCTTGAACGGCGAAGGAGCCGTGAAGCGCCGCATAATGGACATGGGCCTCACGAAGGGCACCGAGGTGGCAGTGCGCAAGATCGCCCCGCTCGGCGATCCAATCGAGTTGACGGTGCGCGGCTACGAGTTGTCCATCCGCAAGGACGAGGCCGCCGCGATAGAAGTAGCGTAATTTTTTTGGAAGGGAGATTAGACATGGCTAATGTTAAGATCGCGCTCGCCGGCAACCCGAACTGTGGCAAGACGACGCTTTTCAACGACTTGACTGGTTCCAACCAGTATGTCGGCAACTGGCCGGGCGTCACGGTGGAGAAGAAGGAGGGCGTTCTCAAGGGGCGCAAGGACGTCACGATCCAGGACCTCCCCGGCATCTACTCGCTCTCGCCGTATTCGCTTGAAGAGGTCGTGGCTCGGAACTATCTCGTGAACGAGAAGCCGGATGCCATCCTCAACATCGTCGACGGCTCGAACCTGGAGCGCAACCTGTACCTCACGACGCAGCTCCTTGAGCTCGGCCTTCCGATGGTCGTCGCCGTGAACATGATGGACGTTGTGCGCAAAAACGGCGACAGCGTCGATACGGCGAAACTCGCCAAGGCGCTCGGATGCCCGGTTGTCGAGATTTCGGCGCTCAAGGGCGAAGGGACGGAGAACGCCGCGCTGCTGACCGTCAAGGCCGCTGCGGACGGCGTGAAGGACGAACGTCCGCACGTGTTCACTGGTTCGGTGGAGCATGCGCTCGCGCACATCGAGGAGTCGCTGCACGGCAAGGTGGAGAAAGCCACGAGCCGCTGGGCCGCGATCAAGGTGTTCGAGCGCGACGCGAAGGCGGTCGAGACGCTGAACGTCCCACAGGACATAATCGCGCACGTTGAAGGGCACATCAAGGACTGCGAGAAGGAGATGGACGACGACGCGGAGTCCATCATCACCACGCAGCGCTACGCCTACATACAGAAGATATCCGGCGAGGCGTTCAAGCGTTCTCCGCGCAAGGCGTCCACGTCGCTTTCCGACAAGATAGACCGGATCGTGACCAACCGCATACTCGCGCTTCCGATATTCATTCTGTCGCTTTGCGCGATGTGGTGGCTCGCGGTCGCCGAGAAGGGGCCGGGCACAATCCTCACCGACTGGGCGAACGATGGCTTCCTCGGCGACGGCTGGCACTTTCCGTTCACTACGCATGAGTGCAGGGAGGATGGCAAGTACAAGGGCATGGAATTCGAGGACGCGCAGGGCGAGTTCGCCAAGCAGGATGCCTCCAAGTCCAAGTGGGAGGAGGCGTACCTCGAAAAGGTCAACGAAGGCAAGCCCGACGGCGAAAAGTTGGAGGAGATGCCGGAGAAGATCGACGAGGCGGTTGCGAAGACCGTCGTCGCCAAGGGCGTTTTCGTGGAGGACGAGGAGACGGGCGAGCCCGTCGCCAAGGAGTGCGACTGCGAGAAGTGCTCCGCAAAGCGTGAAGCCGGCGAGGAGTGCGAGGGCTGCGGCTGCGGCGAACCCGAGCTCTGGGACGTCGACTACGCCGCCTACAAGAAGGCGGCGGAGTGGGAGGAGCCGGATCCGTCCGACTTCGGCGTGTGGGTGCCCGGCATCGGCGCGCTCGTCGGCGGGGCGCTCGAGAAGATGGGCGTGGGCGAAACGGTGGCCAGCCTCGTGAACGACGGTGCATGGGGCGGCGTCGCGACGGTTCTCGGTTTCGTGCCGGTGATCATGATCGTGTTCCTGTTTCTCGCGTTCCTCGAGGACTGCGGGTACATGGCGCGCGTGGCGTTCATCATGGACCGCCTCTTCCGCAAGTTCGGCCTGTCCGGCAAGAGCTTCATACCGATGATCGTGGGCAAGGGTTGCGGCGTTCCTGCCGTGATGGCCGCACGCACCATCGAGAACGAGCGCGACCGCCGCATGACTATCATCCTCGCCACGTTCATCCCCTGCGGCGCTAAGACGGTCATCATCGCCATGTTCGCGGCAGTGTTCTTCCGCGAGATGTGGTACGTGGCTCCGTTGATGGACGTGATCGGCATCGCGATCATCGTGCTCGGCGGCATCGCGCTCAAGAAGTCCAAGGCGTTCGCCGGCGAGGCCGCGCCGTTCGTGATGGAGCTGCCTGCCTACCACATGCCGACGTTGGGCGGCATATGGCGCCATACGTGGAGCCGTCTCAAGGCGTACATCCTGAAGGCCGGCCTCATCATCTTCCCCGCGTGCGTGTTCCTCTGGTTCATAATGAACTTCGACTTCGGCTTCAACCTCGTCGGCGAGGAAGGAATCGATCGGTCGATGCTGGCGACCGTGGGCGGCTGGTTCAAGAGCCTCCTCGCGCCGCTCGGATTCGGAACGTGGCAGGGCGTGGCGGCGTCGGTGTCCGCGGAAATCGCCAAGGAGCAGGCCACGGCGACGCTCGGCCTCGTGGCGGCGAACATGGACGGTGCATCCACCGCCGCCCATATCACGAATCTTTTCGCCTCGTTCGTGCCGGCGTGCGTTCCGGATGCGTCGAAAGGTGCCGTCGCGAAGTTGATCGCGATGTCCTTCATGGTATTCAACCTCTTCATCCCGCCCTGCATGGTGGCGATCGCCGTCACGTTCCGGGAGATGGGATCGAAGGCGTGGGGCTGGTTCGCGATCGCCTTCCAGCTGTTCGTAGGCTACGCGCTCGCGATGTCGATATACCAGATCGGCCTGGCAGTGCTGTGCGGTTGCTTCGGCGCGTGGACGGCGGTTGCGATTCTCGTGGATCTCTGGTGCCTGTGGATGGTGGTGCGTCCCGGCAGGAAGGCGGCGGTGGCGGCATGAACGCGGCGTCCGCAATCGTCCTTGTGGCTGTGTTCGCCGCCGCCGGGTTCGCGGTGTGGCGCAACATGAGGAAGGGCGCTCCGTGTTCGTGCGGATGCGGCGGCGAGTGCCGCCGTACCGGCGGCGAATGCCACTGCCACGACGGCGGAAAGTGAAGTTCCCGCTTTGTAGGATAAATGATTTTTGGTAAACTAAAACCGTTCTCGGCGCGGAAGCTCCGGGACACAAAAAGGAAAAGAAGAAAAATGAACATCAAGACACTGACAGCGGCCTTCGTGGCTGCGGGTTTCGCAATCGGCGCGGTTGCAGCTGAAAAGGCGGCCGTTCCGACGAATGCGGATACGAAGAGCGCCAAGCCCGTCGAGGTCGAGGAGTCCGACGATCTGTTCGACAACCTCGTCTCCGCCGAGTTCCACATCGGAATCGATTCGCGCTATATGACTTACGGAATGATCGACGGCAAAGACCCGATCGTGGTGCCGGGCGCGCAGATTACGTTCTTCGACTGGGTGTATTTCGGCGTCGAGTCCATCTTCGACGTGACGAAGGGCAACGGCAAGCGCGGCGGCTACGGCAACCGGGCGGGCCGCTGGACGACGCTCGACTCCATCGTTGGCCTTGCGCACGAGTTCGAACTCAGCGAGAAGTTCGGCACGCTCTCCGTGGACTTCAACTACATGTACGAATACATCGAGCGTTATCACAGCGACATGGGCGATACGCAGTACCTCAACCTTGAACTCGGACTTTCGGACGGCATCTTCTGGCTGGAGCCGACGCTCGCGATCGAGCGCGATCTG
>JAFPNP010000366.1 GCA_017411125.1 Kiritimatiellia bacterium | reverse complement strand
TCGCCCAGTTCCAGCCGGCAGCGCGCCCCGCCGCGTCTGGAGAACCTGAAACGCTTTGAGTAAATTGCCGCGCCAGAATAGTACTTTATTCCTGCGACAGTCGATTTCGTCCAGTCGGAAAGCTCCGGGAACACGACTTCGCCCGGCCCGCCCCAAGCCTGGTCGAACGCAACCTTCCACTCGCCGTCAAGGACGAGCGCCGTCTTGAACTGCGGGAAGTTTTTTCTTGCATGCGCAGAAGGATTTCCATCCCGGAACACGATAAAGCACGCCCCGCAGGGATCGAACTCGAGCGGAATTGCCGTCACGCCGTCCTTGCGGACAAAATCGCACAACGCACGGTGTTCGCCGGTCAGCGGATCCCAGAATTCCGGTACACGGCGAGATTCTCTGAACTCGCACGTGGCCTTGACCGGCTTCAATGTCTGGTTCGACACGAACCACGCGTCCGCGCCGTCCAGTTCATAATGTATGTAGTCGAAACTCCCGTCCGCGACATTTCCGGCGGAAAAATCCTGCTTCACGCCTTGCGAAAGAAGGTAGTTCCGCGCAGTCTTGCCGACGATCAGGCGTCCCTTACCGACCTTGCGGATTCCGGCGGAGCCGTCGCCCCACAGCTCGTCTGCAATCGCCGCAACCTCTCTCTGCGCCGCCGCGCCGCCCTTGAGCGAGACACAGCGCAATGGTTTGCCACCGATCACGGAGGCGCCCGCCGCAAGAAGCCGCCTGACCGTCTTGAGCGCAGCGAGGGAAAGCACTCCGTGGTCCGGCAGCGCAAGAACGCGATAGCTCGGGCTTTCAGGAGTGGCGATCCTACCTTCCGAATCCACGGACAGCAAACCCAGCGCGTCCTCGTCGATGCCGTCGAAATCGAAGCCGGGCATGGCGCGTCCAAGATCGTCCGCCTTCATCAGATAGACATTCGGCACGTGGTCGCCATAGTAATAAAGTACGTCGGCGACGAACCGTCCGTTCTGGACGACGGACTGGACGCGCATGAAATAGTCGAACACGACCTTGGAGTCGCTCCACCACGTCACCCGCGGATTGATGTGCGTTCCGGCGAAATACTCCTGTCCGGGCAGGCCCATGGACGCCGGCGACGACGTGAACGTGTGGAGGTATGCGCGGTTCAACCCCGAACACGTCTCGTGGTCGAACGCCCGCTTCTGGCTCTTCCAAAGCAGGTCGTTCCATTGCGGGCCTATGGAGGTGAAAGACTCGGCGCCGACGATTCTCTTGCCGTAGACGTGTGCGGCCGAAGACGCCGACTTAAGATAGTAGCGCATTTCGGCGCGGGGAGGATCGGGAAGCCAGAACTCGCCCATCACGACGTCGCTGTGCGCAAAGTTCTTGAGGGCGTCCAGCGGCGCCGGATGCGGCCCGCCGGACTCCGGATATATGCCCATGCCGTTGGCGTGGGCGAACTCGGCCATTCTGCGGTAGTGTCCGCATATCCTGATGCCGATTTCCTTGCGGAAGTCGGCGAGAAATGCGTGGGTCTTGTCCATGTCGTCCACGACGACGCCGGAAAGCGTGGCAAGCCATGGGACAAGGCTGTAGCCGAAATCGCGCTCGAACGACTCCGCCATGTCGTCCGTCCAGTTCATGCCTCCGCATTCCCAGCTGTCGGTCTCGATGTATTTGAGAATCGTGCCCTTGTGTCGTCCGACACGGGACAAAATCGGCGCGACCGTATTTGCCAGATAGGCGTCGAGCGCCTTTGTGGAAAGATAGTCCAGCACGTGCCCGCCCCATGTCGCGCTGCAGAACGCGACCTTCCTGTTGGTACAGGTGTAGCCGATGCGCAGGACGAACCATCTGCCTTTCGGGCATATCCAGTCGAGAGTACCGTCCGGACGCATTGAAGAGATGATGTTCCGTATCGACTTCAATGGAACGACATACGGAACAGGATGGTTCTTCGCGTCGTCGCGTCTGCGGTTGTCGAGCAGGAAACGGCAGTCCGTGGTGATGCGGCGGTCGGACGAGCCGATCTTGTTGTCGAGGAATTGTATCGGTTCAGAAGCGACGGACTTGTCGTCCACGGGAAACGCCAGCACGGCGATGTCGCGGTAGAACCCGAACCTGGTGCGCGGCTTTGGCAGGACGAGCCGCCCCCGACGCGCCGCAACGCCGCCGTCAAGGACAATCTTCGTGAACTCCATGCGCTTCGCAACGTGTTCCGGCCCTACGTCCGGCCCGCCCAGATTCCATCCGCTCTGTATTGTGAACCCAAGCTCCAGCCCGTTCTTCTCGGCCTCGTCGCAGGCAAAGAGCAAAAGGTCCAGCCATTCCGGAGAACCGAACTTCGGTCCCGGCGGCACCGTGTCGCGGTGGCCGATATGGTTCCAGCCGCCGGCGTCGTAAACCATGGCGCCTTGGAAGCCTCTGGACTTCATCGCGGCAAGCTCGCTTGCTATGGCGGACTTGTCCGTGTTGCCGTTGAGCCACCACCACCAGCAGTTCACGCCATACTTTTGCGGAGGATTCTTGAACGCCGCAGCCATGTCTTGCAGTTTGTCCGTCGGCAGGGCAGCCGCCGCGAACGAAAAAGCCACGACCGACGCAGCGATCCTGACCGGCTTGGCAAATTCGGAAAACATGGTACGGAACATGTCACGCGCAGACTTTTTCATGCCGTCATTATACCAAAAACCCCCGCCCTTGCGGACGGGGTTTTCGAGCGACGGTCAATAGACGCCGTCTTATTTCTTCTGCGCGGGCTTGGCGGGAGCCGGAGCGGCCTTTGCCGGAGCAGGCGCAGGCTTGGCGGGAACCGGAGCGGCCTT
>JAFPNP010000365.1 GCA_017411125.1 Kiritimatiellia bacterium | reverse complement strand
GTCGGCCACACGATAGGCAATCCACTGCTGGTTCAGTTCTTCGAGGGTCAACTTGCCATAGGCCCTGAGTGTATTGATAATCCAGATGTACTGGTGAAATATCTGCGCTGGTTTCATGACTGCAAAGATACAGTTTTTTTACCCAACAATCCCCTTTTATACGGCGAGCTTGCCGGTGACGCGGTCGGAGAAGCGCACGCCGAGCGCGACGATGAGATCCGCGTCGTTTATCGCATAGTTCGCGGCGGCGGTTCCGTGCATTCCGGCGAGACGGAGCGAAAGCGGGTCGTTCTCGTCGAACGAGCCGAGGCCCATGAGCGTCGTGGCCACGGGTATCTGCGCCTTGTGCGCCAGGTTGGCCACGTCTTTCGCGGCGCCGCTCGCTATCACGCCGCCGCCGGCGTAGATGACGGGACGCTTCGCCTCGTTCACCATCTTCGCGAAACGCGTCATCTGCGAGGACGTGGCCGTCGACTCGGGATGGTATGCCCTTAACGACACGCGCTCCGGGTATTGCGCGGAGGTGAAAGCGCGCTGCACGTTTTTGGGCATGTCGATCACGACCGGGCCGGGCTTGCCGTGCGTTGCGATGTAGAACGCTTCCGCCACGGTCTCCGGCACCTCGTCGGCGCTCTGCACGAGGAAGCTGTGCTTCGTCACGGCGCGGCAGATGCCGTTCATGTCCGCTTCCTGGAAGGCGTCCGTGCCGATCTGGTCCATGGGGACCTGTCCGGTTATGCAGATTAGCGGCACGCCGTCCATGTTGGCGGTGGCGAGGCCGGTGATCGTGTTGGTGGCGCCGGGGCCCGACGTGACGAGGCACACTCCGGGCTTGCCCTTGGCGCGGGCGTAGCCGTCGGCCATGTGGACGCATCCCTGCTCGTGGCGTCCGAGGATGAACTGAAACGGCGCATCGGGCAGACAGTTGAATATGTCCAGCACCGCGCCGCCCGGATATCCGAACAGCACCTCCGTGCCCGCCTTGACGAGCGAATCGACGAGCGCCTGCGCGCCCGTCGCCTGTAGTCTCTCGCTTTTCTTCATTTTCTCCTTGCGTTCTGCTCAAGCCAAGCCTGCGCGTTGCGGTCGCCGCGAACGGCGCGCGACCTTATCTTCCATTCGATCGACTTCCTTTCGTCGGCCTTCACGCCCTTTCCCAGTCGGTAGCACGTGGAAAGATTCTCCATTGCGGGAGGATAGCCGTTTTCCGCCGCGATTCTGAACATGCCGAACGCTGCCTTCGCATCTTCCTTGATGCCGCGTCCCTTCCACAGCGCCACGCCGTAGGCGTCTACCGCCTCCACGCATCCTCCGTCCGCCGCCTTTTTCAGGTACTCCACCGCCTTGGCCTCGTCCTTCGCCACTCCCTCGCCGTGCTGCAGGGCGAGAGCGTAGTTGAACTGTCCGTACGGATTTTCGTAGCTGGCGGACTTCTCGAACCACTTGGCGCTGAGTTCCGGATCCTTGTTCACCACGCGTCCTTCGCGGAAGAACAGGCCGATGTTGTTGATGGCCTCGGGATGTCCTTTCTCGGCGGCGGCGCGGAAGTTGCTGAACGCGCTCTGGTCGTCGCGCGGCGTGCCAAGTCCGCGAAGATGGCACATGCCAAGGTTGTAGAGGCCGTTCGCGTCGTTCTGCGCGGCGGCCTTCTTGAAGTACTCGAACGCGACGCCCAGGATGCGATTCACCTCGTTCGTGTCGGCGGCAGCCGCGTCCACCCCGCCCGTGACCAAATACGTGCCCCATGCGTTCAAGGCCTGCACATTGCCCGCGTCCGCGGCCCGATGCATAAGATCGCGGTCGTTGCCCTCCAGCGCAAGAAGATAGAGCGCCATCGAATTGTTCTTTTCATCCGCGAGTTTCTTGATCTTGTCGCGGCATCCGTCGAGATATTTTCTGCGCGTCGCCTCGTCGAGTTTCGCGGCCGGCGGCGGGGACGGCATCATGGAAACGAGCGCAAGCACGTACGCATGCACCGCGCGCCCTTTTTCCGCCTCCTTTGCGACCTCCGCCGCAGCATCCGCGTACCCGCGCACCGACCCCGACGCCTTCGAGTTCAAAAGCCGCGTAATCGCATTTTCAGAATGCGCCTGCGTCTGTTGCGCCGCGATGCAGCACGCGGCGGCGAGCAGCATTCCGGCAAACCTTTTCATCTCGCACCTCCCTTTCGTTCACGCGGCGAAAGCATCGCGGACGATACCGGCATAGAAGCCCCAACGATCTGCGCCGAACGCCCGCGCCAGTTTTTCCGTCTGGCGCACACAGTCATGGTGCGACCGGCCGCGCCGAATTTCCACCATGGCGGACGCTTCAACCCCACCACGTCGAAACCGTCCTTCAACAGGTCGTATACGCTCCTTTGCGTGAACCCGTGGCCGTCCGCCGAACGGGTTTCGTCCACGGTGAATATGAGGCATCCGCCGCCCTGCAGAACCCTGTGCGCCTCGCGCAGGAAATTCAACACCCTGCCGCGCTCGCCGCGCAGCATGGATCCTGAAAGCACCACCACCTCGAACTGGTGGTCGTCGAACGGCATCTCCCCGCCGGAACCGAGCTGCAGCACGGTCTTCGGATCGATCGCCTCCGCCACGCGAACCCTCGCGGCAGACGCATCCTCCACTGTCATCCACACGCCGGGACACGCCGCCCGGAGCGCCTGCGATACCGCTGCGTCGCCGAACCCGACGTCCACTCCCGCGCGCACTCTGGCGAACCGCACCGCGAGCTCGGCCACGGCGGCCGCGGCGCATCTGTCAAGTTCAAAGCGCAACGGACGTCTCTTCCCTCGTGGCGAGATCCTTCATCCTGACGCGCCCGGCCGCCACGTCGTCCGGGCCGATGAACACCGCCTTCGCGCAGCCGGATGCCCCGGCGTGGGCGAAGAACTGCTTTGGCTTCTGTTTGCGCAGAGCGAGGTTCACGCACTCGCCCGACGCCCGCAGCTTCGCCGCGAACACCAGCGCCGCGTCGCGCTGCTCCGGGAACATGAAGCCGACGTACACGCCCTTCTTCGCCTGCGCGGCGTCCGCGCCGAGCCTCGCTTTAAGGAGTTCGGTCACCACCACGTCGCCGAATCCAAGCCCTACGGCGGGCGTCGGCGCACCGCCGATGGTCGTGAGAAGGCTGTCGTAGCGGCCTCCGCCGAAGATCGCGCGGAACTCGCCGGCGGTGTCGAAGCACTCGAACACGATGCCGGTGTAGTAGCTGAGGCCGCGTATCACGGCGATGTCGAACTGCAGCTGGTCTGCGAAGCCGGCGATTCCGGCGAGGCGGAAAAGCTCGCGCAGCTGCGCGACGGCAGGAGAGTCCTGCGCAACGAGCGCAGCCGCACCGTCCAGCCCCTTCACGTCGAGAAGCTCGAACGTCTTGGCGATTCCGGCATCGTCGAGCCCGCCCTCCTGAAGAATGAACTTGATTTCCGCATCGGGAATCTTCCCGCGTTTGTCGAGCGCAAGGAACACGCTGGCGTGGCGTTCCTCCGGAATGCCGCTCGCAGCGAGAAGCTCGGCGAGAAGCGCGCGGGACGAAACGTGTACCCGCCAGTCGGCGTCCGAAAGCCCCATGCGCCGCAACGCGTCGCACGCGGCACCGAGCACCTCGACCTCGGCGAGCACACTCTCTTCGCCGACGATGTCCATATTCCACTGATAGTGTTCGCGCTTGCGGCCTTTCGTCATGCGCTCATAGCGGAAACACTGCGCTATTGCCGTCCACTTGATAGGGAAGGAAAGGGATCCCTGCCTCTGCGCGACCATACGCGCGAGGGTGGGCGTCATTTCCGGGCGGAGGGCGATGTGACGCTCGCTCTTGTCGAAAAAGTGGTATATCTGGTTGCCGACCTCCTCGCCCGCCTTTCTGGCGAGCAGGTCGTAGCTCTCCACGACGCATGAATCGTAGGGTTCGAACCCGGCGGCGTCCGCGGCGGCACGGAACGCGTCGAACACGCGGTTGCGCCAAGCCATGTCCTCGGGGTAGAAATCCCTCATGCCGCGAGGCGGCTCAAATGAAATCTGTCCTGCCATTTTCTCCTTCAATCTCCAAACGGAGTGTATTATACCACAAAACCAGCCGGCGCGGATAGCCCCGGCCCCAATCACAGTTCGTCCAGGATTTTCCCGAAAGCGTCCAGAAACGACCTCACGTCGCTCGCAGCATGGGCCGCCGAAATAAAGTTGCACTCGAACTGCGACGGCGCGATGTAGTGCCCACGATCGAGAAATCCGTGAAATATCCTGGCGTAGAGTTCCGTCGAGCATTTCTTCGCGTCCGCAAGGCACCGTACCGGCCTGTCGGTGCAGAACAGGGTGAACACGCCCTTGAACGACTGGCAGAAGACGGGGACGCCGCGCTTGGCGGCAATCGACGAAATACCGTCCGCAAGCATGCAGCCCAATTCCGCCATGCGGGGATAAGGCATGTCGCGCTCCAGCGTCGCCAGCGTCTTCAGCCCGGCGGCGACGGCGAGCGGGTTTCCGCTAAGCGTCCCGGCCTGGTACACCGGCCCGTCCGGCGCGAGCAGATTCATCCATTCGCGTCTGCCGCCGACCGCGGCGAGCGGCAAACCTCCGCCAATCACCTTCCCGAGCGTGACGAGATCCGGCGTAATGCCGGCGTAGAGCGACGAGTATGTGGAAAAACCAAAGCGGAAGCCATTTATCACTTCGTCGCAGATCAGCAACGCACCGTGCTTCTCCGTGATCTCGCAAAGTCCTTGCAGGAAACCGTCGGCCGGCGGCACGAGTCCCATATTGCCGGCGACAGGCTCGACTATAACGGCGGCGATCTCTCTGCCGCGCTTCCTGAATGCCGTCTTTACAGCCCTGAGGTTGTTGTACGGAACGACCATGGTATCCGCGACCGCGCCGTCCGTCACTCCGGCGGAGGAGGCGGCCCCCATCGTCAGCACTCCCGATCCGCTTCTTACCAGCATTGCGTCCGAATGGCCGTGGTAGCATCCGTCGAACTTCAAGATCACGTTCCTGCCCGTCGCGCCGCGCGCAATGCGCACCGCCGTCATGACGGCTTCCGTGCCGGAGTTGACGACGCGAACGCTTTCGAGCCCGGGCACGAGCGAAACGAGCCGTTCGGCGAACACGACTTCGTCCGGAGTGGCGATGCCGAACGTCGTGCCGCGGGCGGCGCGCAACACTATCGCCCTCCTGACTTCGGATTGGGCATGGCCCAATATCATCGCGCCCCAGCTGCAGCACCAGTCCGTCAACACGCGCCCGTCGACCGTATGAATCTTCTGCCGGTGGCCCGACTCGACGAACACCGGC
>JAFPNP010000364.1 GCA_017411125.1 Kiritimatiellia bacterium | reverse complement strand
GTTCAATTCGGGGATGGTGATGCGCAGGACTTTGCCGTCGGTCTGCGGCGTAACGCCGAGATTCGCGGCAAGGATGGCCTTGTTCATCTCGGGCAGCACGGTGGGATCGAACGGAGTGATTTTTATCTGCCGGGGCTCCGGAGTGGATATCGTGGCAAGGTTCTTGATCGGCGTAGAAGCGCCGTAATAGTCCACCTTTACACCGTCGACGAGCGCAGGCGACGCCTTGCCGGTACGAAGGCCCGCGAACTGGGCTTTCAGCGCATCAAAGGACTTCTGGATTTTCGAGGAAGTGTCCTCGAGGACTTCTGCAACAGTTTCCATTTCCGCATCTCTCTTTTTTGGTTGGATTGTATGAAATTCAGTTGTCGCTGACAAGCGTCCCCACCGCCTCGCCGCGCACGACGCGCGCCAGCGCATTGCCGTCGAAGAAGTCGAACACAACGATGGGTATGCCGTTCTCCATGCACAGGGCGAACGCCGCGGCATCCATGACCTTCAGCCGCTTTTCGATGGCCGTCTCGTAACGCAGGGTGCCGTACTTCTTCGCCTTGGGGTCTTTCTTCGGATCCGCCGTGTATATGCCGTCCACCTTCGTGGCCTTCAACAACACGTCCGCTCCGATTTCGCTCGCGCGGAGCGCGGCGGCGGAATCGGTGGAGAAATACGGATTGCCGGTGCCGCCGGCGAACACCACTACCCGTCCCTTCTCCAGATGCCTCAACGCCTTGCGCTGGATGAACGGCTCGGCGAGCTTGGGCATTTCGATGGACGTCATCACCCTCGTGGGCACGCCGACAGCCTCCAGCGCATTCATCATCGCAAGGCCGTTCACTATCGTGGCAAGCATCCCCATGGAATCGCCCGTAACGCGATTCACGCCCTTCGCGGAGCCGGCGAGCCCGCGAAAAATGTTCCCGCCACCCAGCACGATGCCAACCTCGCAACCGAGCGCGTGTATCTTCTTCACTCGCTCCGCCATGAACGCCAGCTTCGCCGGATCGATACACTCGCCCGTCTCGCGGTTGGCGAGCACCTCGCCGGACAGCTTCAGCAATATCCGCCTGTACTTGATATTTTTCCTCACGCCCTCTATTTTACCCTTTTTCATGCCTCTGCGCAACAGGGAGTTTCAATTTTCTTACCGCGCTGCACGCCAATGCCAAACAGAGCGCAGGCGTTGTCATGGAGAATGGCGCGGAACTCCGCGCAGGAAAGCGGCATGTTGAGGCAAGCGCCGAGAACTTCGCCGGGATCCTGCCACGGGGCGTCCGTGCCGAACAATATGCGGCGTGCGCCGTGCTTGCGCACGATGCGCAGAATCTGCCCGTCATCCATCCAAAAGAAGGTATGTGAAAGATCCAGATATACGTCTTGCCCCGCCAGAACCTCCTCCGCCTCGTCCCACATCCGGAAACCGCCGAGATGGGCGGCGACTATCCTGAGCGATGGAAAGCGGCGATGAAGGTCGCGTATCTCGCCCGGCGTAGAGTGGAACGGCGGGCTGAATACTCGCTCGCCGCCAGCGTGCAGGTATGCGACAAGTCCGAGTTCGGACATCGCGGCCCAAGTGTCGTCCATCGCCGGATCGTTGAATCTGAAAAGCTGGTATTCCGGATGGAACTTCACTCCGGTGAATCCGAGCGACTTGACGCGCTCCAGTTCCGCAGGCTTGTCCTCGAATCCAGGATGCAGGCTCGCGAGCGAAAACACCGCAGGCCGTCCAGACAGACGTTCCGCCTCCACATCAGGCACGTGGGCGCTCCAAAAATCGTTGGCATGCGCCACCTGGTGCGCCGCAGTCGCGACAGGCAGGTTCAGCGACGCGGCGATGCCGCTACGGGCGTCCGCCGCACGACACCCTGCCACAGTGCCATCAAAAGACGGCGGGTTGCCGAACTTTGCGCCGAGCGCAGGCGTCACTTTCGGCGCCAGCGCATCGGGATACAGATGCACGTGCGCGTCAATCACTGGATAATCAATCTGCTCGCGTTCCATTCGGCGGACTTCCTTGCGCTACAATACCTGGAGAAATGCCTTCACCGCTTTGCCGTCCTCCGGCGTCAGTTCGCCGCCGGGCATGCGCCGGACGACGACGTCCAAATCGCCCTCCACGCCTTTTGCAAAATACGACTTGCGCAGCGACAGCCCGCGCAATGACGGAACTTTGCGCCCCCCGGACACTCTCCGCCCGCCAAGCGCCGGGCCGTCATGGCATTCGATGCAGCGGGCAGCAAGAAACACCTCGCTGCCGCGCCGCTGTTCGAGGCCGATCGAGTTCTCGTGCCCCGCGCACCAAAAGTCGTATGGCGTCCCAGAGGTAATCAGCGTCTTCATGTACTCCACCACCGAATCCACCACGTTCGTGCC
Source organism: Kiritimatiellia bacterium (assembly GCA_017411125.1). Classification (GTDB taxonomy): domain Bacteria; phylum Verrucomicrobiota; class Kiritimatiellia; order RFP12; family UBA1067; genus RUG572. The sequence continues at coordinate 5,071 of JAFPNP010000364.1, read as the reverse complement.
GTTGAAGCCCCCCTCGCTTTCGTAAGCCGACTGGAATCGCCGTACAAGCGAAGCGTCCGGAGCGATTTTGGCCTCGACGACCGCCAACGACCCGCCGCCGCAGAACTGCGGCGTCTCCACCATCATGCGCACGACATCGCGCAGGTTCGTCATGCTCCCGTCATGGAGGTAACATGTGGCGAACACGGCATTGTACGCGGGGCGCGTAAGGATTCCATGATGCGTCTTCGAATCGGTGCCGCCCGCGCCAAGCCAGTGGCACGCGCCGCAGACGAGCCGCTGCGAACACGCCAGCCGCCGGTCGTTGAACAACTGGCGTCCAAGCGCCGCACGTGCGCCGTTGTGCGCCAGCATGGGAGGCAAGGGAACGAACAGGCGGCTGCCATCGGCGAATATCCCGTATCCACGGTACATCTCGCCGCGAGCATTCTCCGCGTCGCGGACGGCAATGCGCCGCACGACAAAAACGCCGGCGACGATCGACACGACGGCGACGGCCAGCACGCCACATGCAACTCCACGCTTCATCGCCCGCCACGCTCCTCCGGAACAGGCGGCGACACGCCGTCCACTTTCTCCAAATCGGGAAATTCCATGCAAAACACGCGAGCCTTCACGAACAAGGAACGGAACAGCTCCCTGTACCCGCGTTTGAAACGATCGCCGCGCAATTTCCCGATGACCGCCTTGCGGTCGGCCTTTTCGCCTTTCCGCCGCAATTCGGACATCTCCGCCTCTATCTCCCGCCCCGTCACGTTTATCTTGTCGGACACTTCCCTCCTGGCAAGCTTGCCTGCCAGGATTGCAGCGCGGAAATCCGCCCTCTTCACCGATTCAGGCAACGGTCCGTCCTTGAAGAACTGCTCCACCGTCAGCTTGTGCCTCTTCAGCGACGCGACGACTTTCGCCATCTCCTCCTTCTCGTCCGGCGGCGTGACCGCGAACCCCTGACGGACGGCCTCGTCGCAAAGCACCTGTTTCAAAAACCACTGCTTCACGGCATCGCGGCGGAAACCGGCCAACGCTTCCCGCTCGCGTTCCTTCGGTACGTTCCGCCCCATGCGGCGAACGTCGTCCAGCATGTTACGCGCCCTGAGATCGAGTTCCGCAGAGGTCAAGATGCTTCCGTCCGCGCCCGCCACGACACGCATCGGCTCCCATCCCCACATCCCTGCATACAAAGGCAGCGGCGCGCCGCCTTCATGCAACTTTTCGAGGCCGGGATATTCGCCGCACCTGACGTCCGCCCTTCCAAAGAGTTCGCCCACAAGCTCCCGGAATCCCCGCTTGACCAACTCGTCCCTGACGAGAAGGTTCACCAGCACCCCTTCTTTGAAATCCTGCCGCTTGGAAGCCTCCGGAAGCGGACCGTCCGCGAAAAACCGTTCCGGCGCGCTCCCGTGCGCGGCAAGCCAGGCCGTAATCAGATCGGACGCTTCCTGCTCGTCGCCCGGTTCGGGACGGACGCCGCGGTGGACGGCTTCGCCGAGCAGCAGCTCCTTCACGATCCACGTCTTCGCCAGCCACTCCCTATCCCGCTCTCCGCCGCCGCCGAACGTCTGCACGCGCAGGTCCAGTTCGCTGGCGGTAAGCGTCGCGCCGTTCACGGACGCGACGACGCGCCAGGGGCGATGCGCCCAAACCCACGCCGCTCCCGCGGCCAGCGCCGCTGCTCCAAGCAGCGCCGCCGCCCGCCCAAACACCGCACGGCTCACGCAAACTCCGCAATCATTCCGTTGGCGACCCTGTGGGCGGTTCTTTCGTCCACCAGGTTCGAAAGCACCGCGAGGCTGAAGAGCGTGGCGGCGCCGGGCCCCTGCCCCGTTATTATCTGCCCGTCGGCGATCACCGGCACCGGTTTGACCGGGCGCGCCATCTCCGGCGCGCACGACGGATAGCACGTCACGGTTTCGTCCTCGATGACCTCCGCCAGCTCGAGGACGGTGGGCGCCGCGCAGATCGCGCAGACGAACCCTCCTTCAGCCTTCTGGCGACGGAGACGCTCCAGTAGCGGTTCGCATTCCGAAAGATTTTTCGTGCCTTCTCCGCCGCCAGGTAGTATAATGGCGTCGTATTTTTCTTCAAGCACGTCGGAAAGCCGCGCGTCGGCATCCATCCGGATGCCATGCGCGGAGAGGACGGAGATTCCGTCCGCGAGGGATGCCGTTACCACCTCGACGCCTCCGCGGCGGAGCACGTCGATGATGGAGACGGCTTCGATATCCTCGAAACCGTCCGCAAGAGGAACAAGTGCCTTTTTCATGGTGAGGAGATTATACCAAAATGATGACGCCGGAGACAATAGAGAAAATAAAATCTTTGATGGTCGAGGCCTCCGTGTACGAAGAGGACCTCGAAGAGACGTTCATCCTCGGCGGCGGTCCGGGCGGCCAGAAGACAAACAAGACCTCGAACGTGGTGCGCCTATTCCATCCGCCCAGCGGCCTGCAGGTGCGCTGCGGGGAAAACCGTTCGCGCGAAATCAACCGCTGGCTGGCCCGCCGCACGCTCGCCGAACGCATCCTGGCGCGAGAGCAGGGCCGAAAAACCGCAGAACAACAGGCCAGAGAAAAGAAGCGGCGGCAAAAACGCCGCCGCTCCCGCCGCCAGAAACAGCGCATGCTCGACGAAAAGCACGCGCACTCCATGATAAAAGCAAACCGCAAAAGAATCGAGATCGAGACATGAGCAATGCAGAATCCACACCGCTGTCTCCGGAGTTCATGGCCCTCGCGGCGGAAGTGTTCGGCGTCGACGCCGACGAACTGCATTCAGGCACGGCTTACGGCGCCCTTCCCGCATGGGACAGCATCGCCCACCTGCGCCTGGTAATGGAGACAGAGGCGAAGTTCGGCTGCTCCATTCCGCTGGAAGCCGTCGCCAGGTTGAAAACACTGGCGGACTTCCAGCCTTTTCTGGATCATCAATAGACGACCGTGGTCGCGGGCGCCGCCGGAGCCACCACAGTCGTGGCGGGCGCAGCGGGCACGACCGTCGTCGTGGTGACCGGTGCAGGAACGACTGTAGTCGTCGTCGCAGGCACCACGGTCGTGGTAGTCACCGGGACGACCGTCGTCGTGGCGGCCGGCACGACCACCGTGGTCGAAGAATAGGGATAGCCCCATGCGTCGTACCACACGCCGCCATACCAGCAATTGCGGTAATAGTGGTGGGGACGCGGGCCGCGATGCCAGCCATGCAAGCTCGGCGGCGGCGGCGCGCGATGGAAACCGGGGCCGCGATGGTGGAAGCCGGGACCGCCGTGATGGCGCATCGCCGGGGGCGGGCCGCCGCGATGTCCTCCTCCGTGGCCGCCAGGGCCGGGACGCGCCATGGTCGCGCCTGCGCAGGCGCAGACAATCGATGCTGCAAGTATGATCTTGTTCATAGCTTTACCTCCTGTTGTGTTGTACATCTGGATAGGGATTCTTCACTTGCGAAACTGACACCTTTCCGCCCTGGAATCACATCGGGTAGTCGAGAGCCTCCGGGATCATTATCGTCGCGAGGCACTTCGCGGCGCGGTCTTTCGCGAGCCGCGTGCCGGCAAGAGCCTCGTCGAGCGCCGACCGGAGCGCCGCGAACGCGGACTTGTCCTCCGGCGTCGCCGCGTCGAAACCGTACACCACGCCGGAGCAGACCTTCGCGGCCTCGCCCGCCACGTCCGCCGTCACCGTGCCAAGCAGATCGTTGAACGTATTGAGGTAGCCGGCGAGCTCGGGGCCCACCACGGGATGCGCCGCGCCATTGAAAGCGAGGAAACGGATGTCCTGCCAGAAACTCGTCGCCGCCATGAGCCCCGCAAGAGCGTCCGCAAGCGGAAACACCACGCCGTGGCGCTGCGACGAGCCGAGCTTCTTGCCGGCGGGATCCTTCGCCCCCGCGGCGAACGCGCGCGTCCAGGCCCAAAGCCGCAGCGCGGCGGCGAGCGCCTTGGCTCCGTTCTCGGCGGCCTTGGGGCATGAGTCCAACTCCTTTGCCCACGCATCGATCTGCGCGAGGAACACGGGGTTCGCCATCGTCTCGGAAATCTGGCGGCGCTGGACGGCCTCCGGGCCTTCGTAGGTGGCGTCGAGCTGCATGTCGGTCCACTTGTAGAAAAGAAATCCAGGACAGTCCTCCGTGATGCCGTAGCCGCCCATGAGCGTCACGGCCTCGCGCATCACGTTCGCGCCGTGGCCGGTGTTCCAAAGCTTGCAGCTGGGGCAGAGGATGTTGCAGAGCGCCTGAAGATAGACATAGCGCACGGTGACGTCCGCATCCTCCAGCGGGTCCTTGCCTTCGGCGAGGAGCGCGGCGGCCCGCTCCATAGGCGCCTTCATGTTCTTGAGCATTTCGCGGCCCTTGCCGAGCCTGGCCTTCGCCTCGTCCTGTATCGCCTCCAGCGCGTCGAAACGGCGGGAGATGTCGAAGCCGAGCGAAGACGCCGCCTCCGCCGTGGCCCAGACGTCGGCAAGGCGCTCGGTCGCGTCTTCCTTCATCTGAAGCCCCTGCCGGTAGCGAGGCGACGTCTCGTCGACGCCCGCCGCGCCGCGGAAACGCGTGCGCTGATAGCGGATGACCGGCTCGACGGCGCTCATGAGCGAACCGGCGCCCATTACGCCGACGCCGACGCGCGTCTTGGAAAACACCTGCGCTATGATTTCGGAATGGGCGAGATTGGGGACGATCTGCCCGTCCTTGACGGTGTATCCGCCCACGATGCGCGATGCGGGCACGACGACGTCGATCACGGGATCGCCGGTGTTGGAAAGCTGGTGGACGCACTTGAGCGTCTGCGCGCCGCGGTCGAACTTGCCCGGATCCGTCGCCTCCACTATCACCATGCAGCTGCCCTTGATGCGGTCGTCGCCGGAATTGACGGCCACGGTCACGTAGTCGGCGATGGCGATGTTGGTGATGAAGCGCCCTCGCTTCTCCACGCGCAGCTTCGGCTCTTCGCCGTCCTTCCACTCCGCCACGCTCACGCGGCCGCAGAGAACGCCCGTGTCCACGCCCACGTAGGGCAGCGGCTCGGTGAGCGCAAACGATCCGCGCCACGTCTTGCCAGTCTCGTTGCCGGGAGCGCAGC
>JAFPNP010000363.1 GCA_017411125.1 Kiritimatiellia bacterium | reverse complement strand
GCGCTTCATGCCTTCGGTCTCGAACTTGAACGGGAAATAGAGTCGCTTTCCGAATCCATACGTTCCGCCGCAGATGAGCCCGGACTGAACATAGATTCGCCAAGACAGCTCGGTGAACTGCTTTTCGAGAAGCTGAAGCTCTATCCCGCGTCCGCCAGAAAGACGGAGAAAGGGCAGTATTCCACGGACGAGAAGACTTTGCGGAAAATCATCGACGCGCATCCCGTAGTGCGCCAGATTCTCGACTACCGCGCCTGCACGAAATTGAAGGGTACCTACGTGGACAAGCTTCCGCATTGTATCGACCCTCTGGACGGGCGCATCCACACCACGTTCGCGCAGGCGTTCACTGAGACCGGGCGTCTTTCTTCGTCGGAACCGAATCTGCAGAACATACCCGTGCGCACGGAGCGCGGCAAGATGATTCGCGCCGCCGTAATTCCCCGAGATTCGAACCATCTGCTTGTATCCGCCGACTACTCGCAGATAGAGTTGCGCATCATGGCGGCGATGAGCGGCGACGAGGCGATGCTGGACGCTTTTGCGCACGGGGCGGACATCCACCGCGAGACAGCCGCACGCGTCTACGACGTGATGCCGCCGCTCGTCACTGCCGAAATGCGCAGCAAGTGCAAGATGGTGAACTTCGGGATAATATACGGAATGTCCGCTTTCGGCCTCGCCCAGCGTCTCCAGATACCGCGCCGCGAGGCGGCGGAGCTGATCGACACGTACTTCAGGTTGTATCCGAAAATCCGGGCTTTCATGGATACCGCCGTTGCACGCGCCCGAGACAGCGGCTACGCCGTCACGGCACTCGGACGCCGTCGTACTTTGCGCGACATCTCGTCGCGCAACGCGACCGCTCGCCAGAGCGCGGAACGGGATGCGATAAACACTCCCATACAGGGTACCGCGGCCGACCTCGTCAAGGTTGCCATGGTCAAGGTGGACCGTGCGCTCAAGGCGAAAGAGTTGAAAGCAAGAATGATTCTCCAGATACACGATGAACTGCTTTTCGACGTGCCGCGCGGCGAGGTTGATGCCGTCAAGGAAATCGCGAAGCGCGAGATGGAAGGCGCGATGGATCTTGGCGTGCCGTTGGAGGTGTCAGTGGGTGCCGGACGAAACTGGCTGGAGGCGCATTGACGCGCACGCCGCAATTGATTTGCCGCCGCGCCACGATGGTGTGGCGGAAAGAAAAAAAGAGAAGAAGGAGCAAACCATGGAACTCAAGGGATCCCAGACAGAGAAGAACCTCGCGTTCGCCTTCGCTGGCGAATCGCAGGCGCGCAACAAATACGACTACTTCGCGTCCGTCGCGAAGAAGGAGGGCTACGAGCAGATCGCGGCTATATTCCAGGAGACGGCGCTCAACGAAAAGGAGCACGCCAAACTTTGGTGCAAGCACCTTGGCGGAATCGGTGATACGATGCAGAATCTCGCCGCCGCCGCCGCAGGTGAACACGAAGAGTGGACTGAGATGTACAAGAAGTTCGCGGAAGTCGCCCGCTCGGAGGGCTTCGAGGCGATCGCCCGCCAGTTCGAAGGCGTGGCGGGCGTGGAGAAGCATCACGAGGAGCGCTATCGCAAGCTTATGAAAAACATCGAGACGGGCGAGGTGTGGGAGCGCATCGGCCCGAATCGCTGGCAGTGTCGCAACTGTGGCGCCATCGTCGAGAGCGAGAAGGCTCCCGAAACGTGTCCTGTCTGCTTCCACAAAAAGGCCTACTTCCAGCTCGAAGCCGGCAACTACTGACGTGCCTTGAGCCGCAGCCCCGCTCTGTTGCCGGCAAACGGCACGGTGCGGGGCGTTTCTAGGACATGCCGCATGGCGAAGGGGTTCGTGAATGAAGATACTGCAGGTTTTGCCGTCTCTCCAGACTGGCGGAGTGGAGCGCGGAACGCTTGAAATCGCACATGCCCTCAAGGAGGCCGGCATACCCGGCGCAGTTGCGTCGCAGGGTGGTCCTATGACAGAGGGGCTCGAGGCGATGGGCGTGCCGCATTTCACATTGCCGTTGGCGAGCAAGAATCCGCTTTTAATTCGCCGCAACGCCTTCCGGCTTGCAGAACTTGTCCGGAAGGAAGGCTTCACTCTCATGCACGTGCGTTCGCGCGCTCCTGCGTGGAGCGTGCATTGGGCGTCGAAGATGTGCGGCGTGCCGTGGATAGCGACATTTCACGGTGTCTACGGGACGTCGCCGTCCTTTTTGAAAATACCGTATAACCGCATAATGCTCAAGGGATTGCGCACTATCTGCGTCTCCGAATACGTGCGGAAGCACGTCATTGAGACGTATCGCCCGGATACTGCAAAGCTCGTTTGCATCCCTCGCGGCGCGGACACCGACTTCTTTCGCCCCGACGCCGTTTCGCCGGATGTCGCGCTCGCGAAGAAGACGCTGCAATACCGTTTCGCGCCCGAAACTCCCGTCATAACTCTTCCCGGCCGCCTGACGCGTTGGAAGGGACAGACTGTGTTTATAGAGGCTCTTTCTAAAATGCGGCACAGACGCGTAGGCGCATTGATACTTGGATCCGATCAGGGACGTTTCGAGTATTCCGAGCACCTTCGCGAGATGGCGAGCAGGCTTTCCGAAGACACTAGGGTCGTGTTCCGCGACTATACGCGGGAGATACATGTCGTCTACGCTCTCAGTGACATTGTCGTTAATGCGTCGTCCGAGCAGCCCGAGGCGTTCGGACGCACCATACCGGAAGCGCAGGCGATGGGAAAAATCGTCGTTGCGACAGCCCACGGCGGAGCGTGCGAGACGATAGAGGACGGCAAGACCGGTTTTCTGGTGCCGCCCGGTGACGCCTCCGCCATGGCGGAGAAGCTTGACGAAATACTTGATTCGTCTCCCGAAAAGCTCGATGCCATACGCGCCGCAGCCGTTGAATCGGTCCGCGCCAAGTATTCCGTCGAGAAGATGTGCGAGTCGACGATTGCGCTGTACCGCGAACTTGCGTAGTCACAGCACGGCGACGGCAAACGCAAGCAAAATTAGCAAAAAGGCGAGTGCTCGCTTCCATGCCGGCGGCGGCGCATAGGGCGTTTTCTCCGTATTTCTTTCTAACGTTTTCTTCAATCCGCGCAGTACAAGCGGAAGCCGCGACTTGTCGGTGAGCAGCGCGGCGGCCAGACCGAGAAAGGCGACTACCGGCACGAACCGGAATGTGTGCGTGGGCGGAGGGTGCGTTGGAGCGGGCGGCGCGGTGGAAATTGTCTTTCGCATGGCCGCTATGAAATCGCTTGCGGTCAGGTCGCGCCCAAGCCCGCAAGACGGGTCCGGCACCTTTACGCGCCCAAGTTCGGTTTTGCCGTCCGGCGTTACCAGCACGAAAGTCGGAATGCCTTCTATGCCGTATCGGTCGGCAAGGGCTTCGTTTTCTTCGCGTTCTCCTCGGCTCAACGCACCGCTCCCGCGTGGCAGATCCACTGCTTTGTACACGATGTTTGTGGCAGACCATTTCCGCCATTCATCGCTTGCGAACACGCGTGCGTCGAGCAGGTCGCACCATGCGCATGAATCGCTGCTGCCAAACGCAAGCAACACGAGAGGGGAGCGATCTTGCGCGACTGCTGCCGTCGTCGTGGCGGCAAGAATTACGGCCAGCATTCGCATTTCTTACAGTCGGCTCGCCAGCGCGGCGCTGTGCATGAGGCCGACGTCCGGCGATGTTCCGATTCGCGCAAGGGCATCTTTTGCTTCGCGGGAGAAGTCGGCGGCGGACATTTCCGCGATGCCGTGTGTGCGCAGGTATCGCAATCCGCGCAAGTAGGCCGGGCGGGCGAGTGACAGCCCGGCCGCATTGGCTGCCGACAATGCGGCCACGTTTCTTGCACTCAGTCCCGCACTTCCCCAACCGCCGTCCGCACCTTGCGAGCGTATGAGCGCATTCACGGCCAGCTGCAGCGCATGGAAGGCCGGTTTTCCTTTGCGTGCCAGGGCGCTTACCGCGAAAGCCTGGACGTGTGGCGACGCGGAGGATGCGGTGAACGATCCGTCGGCGCGTTGATGTGCCATGAGCACTTCTTCGGACGGTTTGCCTGCAGAGGTGTCGACCACGGCGGTCAGTGCGACAGCCGCCGCAGCCGAGGCGGCCGCAGCGAACGCGACAGGGCGCAGCCAAGTGAGACGTTTTCTGCGCCTGACTTTCGCCATCACGTTTTCGGCGAAACCCGGCGCGGCATGCGCCGCAGGGGCGCGGCGCAGCGATTCAGCGAACGGCAGCAGCCCGCCGCCTGCCGCTGTCAGGTCTCTTTCCAGTTCATCGTTCATCCATCAACTCCTTCAGTTTGCGCAATGCGTTGAACATTCTCGATTTCACCGTTCCGGAAGGTATGCCAAGTATCTCGGCGACATCGGCGTACGGAAGGTCTTGGAATACGCCAAGCTCCACGACGTCCCGCATGGCCGGCGGAAGCGAAGCCACGGTCTGGCGGACGCGCTCCTCTGCTTCTCCGTCCGGCGCCGGAGGCCGGCACGCCACTGTCGTCTCGCCGGGCGAGGACATCCTTCCGGTGAAAGTATTCTCTTCTGCCGTGCGCTGCAGTTCCTCCTGCAACCCTCTTCGCCTGTTTTCGGCACGGACGAAATCGATTGCGACTTGTCCGGCGACAAGGAACATGAATGTGGTGAACTTGGCCGTTGGCTCATATCTCTTACGATAGCGCCATAGCCGCAGCAACGTTTTTTGGGCAAGGTCCTGTCCATCAGCATATGAAACGCCCTTGCGCATGAAAAAGTTCAGAAGGACGTCCTGGTATCTGGATACGATTTCGGCGAAGGCGGAATCGTCGCCGTCGGCCGCCATCGCCATGAGCGTTGCGTCCGGCAGGTCGTTCACGAGCCTTCCCCGCAGTAGGAGTCGGCAAACGAGGCCACGGCGTGGACGATTGACGAATGCGTCGCGAAGAATCCTTCCGAGTACGTGCCAGGTGCCATGAACCCTATTCCAGTTAGGAGAACGATCAGCAGGACGCTCTTGATTGCGCCGCTGAGCGCTCCCAGCATTGCGTTCGTCGGCTGCGGCACGAGACACGAGACGAACTTGTTCACAATCCATCTCGTTATGCCGAACGCGAGAAGCGCGAACACGAAGTCGGTCACGCCTGCGGCGGCAAATTCGACTAGATTGCCGCCGTCGATTCCGAACGACCGTACGGACAGCCTGGCGAAGTCGTACGCGAAGAAACCGGTTGCCGTCGCGGCCGCGAAACCCGCCAGGGAGGCGAGTTCGCCGGAAAGTCCTTTGAAAAGACCGATGCAAACCAGCAGGGCGATGACGCCGAGCAGAATCATGTCTACTGGGGTGAGCGGCGTCATTTCCCGAGTTCGGCGCGGTATGCGCTCCATGACTTTGCCAGTTTGCCGTTGCCGGCCATCTTGAGCGCGGCGATCAATACGTCAAGCGATTCTCCGTTTTTGGGCCGGGGGTCGTGCGCGACGGCCCGGTTGAGTATCTGCACTGCCGTTGCATACCGCTTCTTGCCGTAGGCTAGTCTGGCTGCCTCCATATAGTTTTTCTGGACGGATGGGCGCTGGTCTATGGCGACGCGGTATGCCACAAGAGCCTTGTCCACCTCTTCGGCCGTCTTGCCGGTTTTCAGCAATTGCGCGTATCTAAGTGCGGCCGGATACGATAGAGGGTCTGCGGCCAGAGCGTCGGCATATTTCTTTTTGGCCAGACTTGTCTTGTTTTTGGCTTCGAGCGTCTGCGCCTCTTCGTAGAGTTTTGCCGCCCGTCCGGGATCGCGTCCGCTTGCGCCAGGGCGTTCCGCCGCCGAACGTTGGATTGATTTGCGGAGTTCGGGAATCAGTTCGCGTCCGACTTTCTCCACGAGCGGATTGTCCGGCCGCGAAAGGCGCGTGAACATCTGGAACTGTTCCAGTGCGGCTTCGTGAAACTGGTATGTGTCACGGTAGATGAGGCCGAGATGGTACCACGTGGATTCGTTTTTGTAGTCGAGAAGCTGCGCTTGCAGGAACAGGATGCGAGCGACCTCTATTTCGTGCTGCACGAATTCGATCAGTCCAAGCCCGGCATATCCTTTGGAGCGCAGGCTATTTGGCAGGGATCGCTCCTTTGCTACGGCATCGAACTCTTTACGCGCCCGTTCATAGTCGCGTTTGAGGTATGCGGCCTGGCCGGCAAGCAGGTGCGCCTCCGCCGAATCGGGGGCGCGCTCCAGCGCAGCTTTGGCGGCGGCGGCGGCACCAGTCGCGTCTTTCTGGGCTACGGCGGACACGCCGTGGTTAACCACAGCGTCGAGGCTTTCTTCAGTCGCCGCATTCGCGGCGTCGGTTTTTACGGGCGCGGGTTCCGCGTCTTTACCGCATCCAGCGCCGCACACGGCGAGAAATGTTGCCAGAAGGGAAAGCGAAATTGTTTTCATAAAACTCCTTGTCAGAACAAGCAATATGATACCATGAATCCGCATTCTGGAAAAGTCTATTTGCGATTGATTTGAAAATTGTTTCGTTCCAAAATAAACGCGTCCTGCCAATTTTGCGATTTGTTTGCGCCTCAGTCGTGCGGCATGTTACGCCAACGCGCCGCAAATAGTACTATTCGCCTCAACAAGTAGCGCTATTAGTTCCTGCAGGTAGTGCTATTTGTTGCTGTCGGCCCAAGAAGAGTGTTGCACAACCCAGCAGTGACGAAGCGTGGCTCTGCGTAGAGAGGTTGTCGCGTTCAAAAATGGGGAAAACTCCAGACAACGCACCGCTTGCGCCCGTCTGCTCAAGTGTGTTATAATGTATTCGTTCAAACGACCTTCACAACTTGCTTTGCACATGAAAACGGTAAAGTCATCTTTCAAGTTTCACGGCGGAGTTCATCCGCAGTACAATAAGGACCTTGCGGCCTCCAAGTCGATCGAGGCGATGCCGTTGCCGAAACGGCTCATCGTATCAATGAGCCAGCATTTGGGTGCGCCGGCGAAGTGTATCGTGAAGAAGGGCGATGCCGTGATGAGGGGGCAGCTCGTCGGTGAACGCAACGGGTCCATTTCCGTGCCGGTGCATTCGCCGGTGTTTGGGACTGTTGCCGCCGTCGAACAGCGGCAGAGTCCGGCGGGAGGATGGGCAGACGCCGTGGTAATCGACGTGGCAGAGGATCAGTCCGGCGCGGTGGCGTTTTTGTCTCCGCTTGACTGGCGCTCGGCTTCGCGCGAGGGGCTTCTCGCACGCGTCAACGACGCGGGGATATGCGGAATGGGCGGGGCGGGATTCCCGACAGCCGTCAAGCTTTCCCCGCCGCCGGACAAGCATTGCGAATACCTCATTCTCAACGGCGCCGAATGCGAACCGTATCTTACGAGCGATTACCGCACGATGCTCGAACGCGCCGAAAGGATTCGTGTCGGCGTGGAGGTGATGCGCAAGATACTGAATGGCCCGGCCGTGCGGATTGCCGTGGAGGCGAACAAGCCCGACGCCATCGCCGCCCTTGAAAAGGCGTTTGCGGACATAGAAGGCAACGTCGAAATTG
>JAFPNP010000362.1 GCA_017411125.1 Kiritimatiellia bacterium | reverse complement strand
TGGACAACTTTCAATTGCAACTTCCGTTCACGCGCGGGCTAACTCGCCCGCGCTCGTTCGCTGAACTTGTTTTGCAATCGGTTTCGCCATTGGTTTTGTGCAGAAAAAAGTTGTTCTTGAGAGTTGTTTTGGTTGTTTCAAAAAACAAAAACGCCTCCGTTACGCCTTGCCTCTTTTGACGAAGTTCTTGCGCCACGTCATCCAGCCGAAGGGGCTGCTGACGCAGAAGTACAGGAATCGCGCCGCCGTGTACACGGTGTGCGTGCCGGTATCCAGCCACTTGAAGCCCTCGTCGGCAAGGAGTAGGCAGTTCTGGTAGAAGTTGCCGTTCGCGAGAGCGAAGCCGTCCCACGTGCCGTCCGACTGCTCGAACGCGAGGTCGTGCAGCAGCGCGGCGGGCTCGAACAAGGCGAGGTGGCGCGTAATCAACTCGATCCACCGCAGGTTCCTCGGCGGGAAGACTGCATATGAATACGACACCGCCTACGCCAGGGCGGCATAAAGGAGTCTATTCAAATGAAAATGTTCGAACTACTGCCAAGACCCCTAGGATCTATTTTCAGAAAATTGACTCACTTCATTTGCAATTCACCTTGTTGTTTTCAGCCGCAAAGAACGCAAAGACCACAAAGACTTTGCGTTTCTTTGCGTTCTTTGTTGCTTGGCTTGTTTCACGCGTGGGCGGATGTGAGGAAACTCTGGATTGACAGGGAAAATCGCATAATATAATATATGCTCAACGGTCAAGAAAGGAAGAAGTCCATGACGACAGGAAAAGCAATCGACGGAATGCCGCATGCGGCATTGTTTGGCATCGCGCGCCGTTCGTTCATCGCGATGGCATCCGCCGCGCTGTTGGCGTTTGGCGGCTGCACGATGTTGGACAACCTTCTTTGCGACAAGGCGCCGCCTCTTCCCGCCGGCGGTTCCGGGGAAGCATGGAAGAGAATAGCGGAGGGCGCGAACGTCCGCGTCGCCGTATACGTAGGTCCGGGCGCGCGCGGCGTGGGGGCGTTCAGATGGGCGCAGCTCGTCGCGTCCGCCAAAGGAATCGATTGGGCTTTCGTGGACGGCCAGTCCATCCGCGACGGCGCCCTGCGGAATGCGGACGTCATAGTGATGCCGGGCGGTAAAAGCCATATCGAGGCTGAGAGTCTCGGTGCGGAAGGGCGGGCGGAACTGCGCCGCTTCATCGAAGAAGGCGGATCTTACGTGGGCACTTGCGCCGGCGCGTTTTTGCTGCTTGGCGGCGGCACGCCTGAAAACAAGAGGCTCGGCATCGTGCCTTTCAAGCCTGTACGGGGAGAATGGGGCGGCGCGGCGATGCTGCAGGTCGAGTACGCCAAGGAGGCCGCTGCGGCAAGCGGAATCAAAGCAGGCGCGCGCATGGAGCGGTTCAACGGCGGACCGGTGATGACGCCGTCCGATCCGGTTCCCGGCGCGGATTTCAAGGTGATGTCCAGATTCAAGTGCAATCTGCACTCCTTTTCCGCGAGGCGCGATCTTCCGAGCATGGGCGGGTACGCGAGCGCCGTGGCAGGGACGTTCGGCAGAGGGCGCGTGTGGGTGTTCGCCACGCATCCCGAATATGCGTTGAACACATGGTCGTCCGTCAGCGCCGCGTTCAAGTTCGTCACCGGGCGCGAATTCAAGTTCACCGCGCCGCAGCGCAAAAAGGGACAGTTGGCCGTCGGATTCTGGTGTGCGCCGTCGATGGGCGTCGATACTGCGCGGATCGCGCATTGGATGTCAACCGACGACACCATCGACCTCGTGCCCTGCGCGAACAACGAGGTGAAGCGCACCGATCTGCGCCACTTGGACGCATTCGTGGTGCCGGATACTCCGGATGTGAAATTCATGCAGACCCTCACGCCAGACAGCGCGATTATGCGCGCGTTTACCCGGTTCATGGATCGCGGCGGGAAGGTTTTCACGTGGGGTGCGGCGGCGAAGAAGTTCAAGCCGCACGTGAATCTCGTGGTGGAGCCGGACGGAGCCGGGGCCTGGACGGACCTGAATGCGTTGAAGTTGAAGCCCCCGCCTCGGCCGCGCGCGTCTCCTGCGCCGAAAAACGTCAAGCCCGTTCGCGCCGCCGTGTATTTCGACATCGGCGCGGGCGGTGCGGCCGCAGTACGCTGGATAAAGATGCTTTCGCTCTCGCCGGACTGCGAGTTCTTCCCCGTAAGCGCGGCGGACGTCCGCAATGGCGCGTTGAAGAACGCCGACTTGTACGTGGCTCCCGGCGGAGATTCCGGCACGCAGGCGGATGTGCTGAAGGAATGCGGGCGGAGCAACGTGGTAGAGTTCGTGCGCGGAGGCGGAGGGTATTTCGGCACTTGCGCTGGATTGTATCTGATTTTGTCCAGAGCCGCCGACGACAAGTTCGTGCGTCTCGGAATGCTTCCCTACGTCCGCCAGAGAAGCCATTATCGCGGCGGGGCGGACTTGACGATCAAGTTCACCAAAGACGCTGGATTGTTCGGGCTGAAGCCAGGCGTGGAACGCACCGTGCGCTACCACGGCGGACCGGTGTTGCTTCCGTCCAAGCCCGTGCCGGGCGCCGACATGCACGAGATCGCGCTCTACGCCTGCGACGGGGTTTACGCAAGCAATACCAGCAAGAAACCTGTCATGGCGCACACTCCGGCCATCGTGGCCGGAACGTTCGGCAAAGGGCGCGTGGCCGGCACCTCGCCGCATCCCGAAAGCTACGTGAACACGCAGGACATCATACGCGGCGGACTCAAGTACGTGACGGGGCGCGAAATAAAGGCCGAGTATCCTCAGCGCACGCGCGGCAACCTTTCCGTCGGCTTCCACGGGGCCAATATCCGCAAGGACGGCGCAACGTTGGCGGCGCGGCTTTTCCGCGAGCCGTCGCTCGATGTCCGCGCCGTCGGCGAGGATGTCAATTTCGGCGCGCTGGAGCATTGCGACGTTCTCGTAATGTGCCATCCGTCCAAAAAACATGTGACGTCCCTTGTCCGCGACTTTGCGGCGAACGGCGGAACGCTCTTGCTGCTTGGAAGCGAAAAGGAATTTGCCAACGTGCCGTCGGATTGGCCGAACGTCGTGAAATGCCGCGACGTCGATTCCGCAAGGGCGTCGCTGCTGCGCATATCTGCCGAATAATCAGCCATGGACGAAACCGGAAACATCTGCGCTTTTTCGCCGGACAGAAAGTACCGTTACACCCTGCTCCACAGGTGGGGCGGCCTTTTTCCGACTGCGCCAAGGACGATCGCATGGATTGCGCTGAACCCGTCCACGGCGGACGAGAACCAGCTCGACCCGACGCTCCGCCGGATACGCGGCTACTCTGCGGCATGGGGCTACGATTCGTTCATGATGCTCAACGCATTTGCCTATCGCGCCACCGATCCGAGGGAAATGGAACGCGCCGACGATCCGGTGGGTCCCGAAAACGACGCCTACCTTCTTGCCGAGACGGCGAAGGTGGACAAGGTGATTTGCGCATGGGGCACGCACGCCTCCCTTGCAAACCGGCAGGACAGGCTGCTTGCGCTTCTCAAAGACCGTCCGCTGTTTTATTTGAAGCTTACCAAGGACGGCTTTCCGTCGCATCCGCTTTATTTGAAGCGAGACCTCGTTCCCGTCCGCTGGATTCCGAGCGAGACTGCCCAGGCGACGTAGGCCGGATATACCTCTTTTTCGTCGAACAGGCGGGCGAGCGCGGCGGCGCCGGCCCGGAGCGCGGAGGCGTCCTTTGCCCGCAGGCGAGTTATCGCGTCTCGCATGGCTGCGATGCTGTGCGCGTCGCAGGTCGTTCCCGCCTCGTATTCGTCGAGCAGTCGTTCGGTTTCGCCGTGCAGCGTGTTTATCACCGGCAGGTGCGCTGCGGCGTAGTCGGCGAGCTTGTACGGCACGCCGACGCATGAATCGTCGAACATCGGGACAAGACCGGCGTCCGCATCTGCCAGCATTGTGCGCATGGCTGCGGCGTCGAGATAGCCATGAAAGCGGATTTGCCCGCAGCCGGCGGCGCGTTCGCGAAGGGCGTGTTCTTTCGGCCCGGCGCCGGCAATGTCTAGCGCCACGTCCTGCAACCCGCGCACCGCGTCGATTGCCGTTTCGAGATCGTAGCTGGTTCCCATCGAACCGACATAGACGAGGCGGAAGGGTGGTTGTCGCCGGGCATTGCACGTTTTTGGCGTTTCCGGCGGAATCTCGATGCCGTGGTATGCGAGGTGCATTGGACACGTTGCGCCGTAGGAACGGGCCAGGTCGATGTAACGGCTTGCCACGGCGCTTATGCCGTCGGCCGAACGGTAGATGCGCTTTGCCTGCGAGCGGAGCGGCGCGAGCATCCAGCGCGGTGCGATGCGCTCGAAGTTTTCGGGCCATGCGTCCATTATGTCCGCCACGAACGCGGAGCCGCACGAATGGCAAAAACGCGAAAGCGCGGCGGCGGATGAGAGCGGCGGCATGGAGGCGATGGTCAAATCCGGCTTGCGCGGTTCGAGTTCGGCAAGCGTCAAGAGATTGCGGGCGAATGTGCGGTGCGAGAGAAATCGCCTGATGCAGATGTTGCGCGGGTATTGCGGCGTGGGCACCATAACGAGCCGGAATCCATCGCCGCCCCATGCCGCGCCGGGTGCGAGTTTGCGCGGGGCTTTGCGGGCATGGGAGAAGTCGCTTGTCCAGAGCGTGACGCTGTGTCCAGCCCGCGCGAACGCACGCGCCATCAGCCAGTATCGTTGAGGTCTGCAGCCTTCCGGCGGCAGATTGTCGAACGGGTTGGCGATCCACACCTCCATGCCGGTTATCCTAGAAGCGACGTTGCGTTTGCGAATGTTAGCGCCGCGAGATTTTCGGCGGGCGTTTTCCGAAGCGCGGCGAGAAACTCGACGGTGTGTACGATAAAGGCCGGCTCGTTTTCGCGGCCGCGCATGGGCACGGGCGCGAGGAAGGGCGAATCCGTTTCTACGAGCAGGCGGTCGTCGGGGATGTACAAGGCGGATTCGCGGACGTTGCCGGCCGCCCGGAACGTGACGATGCCGGATATGGATACGAAGAAGTCGCGGTCGAGCAGCCGTCTGGCGAACTGCGGCGATCCCGTGAAGCAGTGGATTATTCCGCGAGGCGAGTCGTGGCGCCACGGAACTTCGTCAAGTACGCCGAGCGTGGCGTCGTCCGCGTCTCGCGTGTGGATTACGGCCGGGAGCGCGAGTTCGTCCGCAAGCGAGAGTTGTTGCGCGAACAGTTCGCATTGCGCTTTGGCCGTCTCCGGCGCATAGTGGAAGTCAAGGCCGATTTCGCCTACGGCGGCGCATTTGTTTGCGGCGAGAAGCGTTCGGACTTCGGCGGCCAGTTCGTTGGCGGAACTCGGTCCGCCTGCCTGATCGCGGTCGGCCCCGAGCGCGAGGCGCGTCGATTCTGGCGCGAGGGATTTGGCCAGCAGCGCGGCGCTGTTCAATTCGGGCGATCCGCCGACGGCCATCAGGCGCGTGACGCCGGCGGCGCGCGCGCGGTCTATTGCGGCGGCTGTCTTTTCGCGGTCGTTGTCGAAATGGGCGTGCGTGTCGAATATCTGCATGGCTGTATTATATTATCCGCAGTCCGGATAATCAAGCGCCAACTGTCGGAATGTGCTATAATGGCCTCATGCAAAGGAAAACAGCAACGACTTTCTTGGTCCTGGCCGCTACGGCGGTCTCGCTTCACGCCGCGCCCGGACTTCTTCGCGAACACGCTTTCTACGATGCCGTGCCGCTCGACGGGGCGTGGGAGATGGCGTACAGGCCCTATGCGCATGAAACGCCTTATTTTCCGTCCTTTGCCGGTGTCGTGGTGCCGAATGCGATACCCGGCTACTGGGAGGACATGGTTCCCGCATTCTGCGCAGCGGGGATGAAGGACGAGTTCCGCACGAATCCGTTCCACGACGAGGTTAAGTTTCCGCGTTCTGGATGGACGCCGTGCCTGACGCTGCCCGACATTTACGGCTGTTTCTATTATCGCCGCACGGTCGATCTTGACAGAGCCGGACGGGCCGTCCTCGCGTTCGAGGGCGTGCGGAACCAGGTCCATGCATGGGTCAATGGCAAATTCGCCGGATTCCACGCCGGTTTTTCGACGCCATTCGAGCTGAACATCCGCGACGGCCTCCTGAAGAAGGGCAGAAACGAAATCGTCCTCGCCGTCTCCAACAACCGCAACCTTGGATACTGCGACTACGTATCCGGCCTCACGACGCGCGCGATTTTCATTTCCACCGGCGGCGTCAACGGCAGGTTGGAGCTGCGCTTTCCGCATAGCGACATTGGCGACGTGTTCGTGACGACGGCAAAGGACCTCAAGACGTTTACGATCGGGATGTCCGGCGCCGGGAAGTACGCATACGAGATAACCGACGGCGGAAAGATGCTGCTCAAAGGCGAAGCCAAAGGCGACGCGACGCTGCCGACTGATGGATTGGAGTTCTGGTCGCCGGAGAACCCGAAGCGCTACAGGCTCGCGCTCAAGACCCCGCAGGGCGGAACTTATAGCCAGATGTTCGGTTTGCGCCGCCTCGTGGCCGCAGGGGAGAAGTTCCTGCTCAACGGCAAGCCGGTTTATCTGCGCGGCGTGACGGAGCATTGCTACTTTCCTGAGACGCTGCACCTGCCGCGTGATGTAGACTACTACCGGAGGATTACGCAAAAGCGCAAGGAGCTTGGCTTCAACTTCGTGCGATTTCACACTTACGTGCCGCCGGCGGAGTACCTCGACGCGATGGATGAGCTTGGAATGCTGGTGCATATCGAGTCGCCGAATTTCGTGAGCGTGCCGGAGTACGCTTCTATAATCGCCTTCGCTCGCAGGCATCCATGCGTCGTCATATACTGCACCGGCAACGAGACGCGCATCGACCGCATGGCCGAGACGTATCTGGAGAACGTCGCCCGCCACGTCCACGCGCGCACCGATTCGCTGTTCTCGCCGATGAGCGCCCTGCGCGGAGTGGAGTACGCGCTTTCCAACGGCAACGACCCGACCGTTCCGCATCCGTTCCGCCACAACGCGGAGCGCATGGCCCGGCTTGCCAAATACAGCGATCTGTTCTCGTCCTACCAGCTTGGCGCCACGAGCTACGATTCGCTGGACGGCGCTTCGGCTGCCGCTATCGACGCATGGGGCGACGCATACTGCGGCAAGCCGCGCGTGTCGCACGAGATATGCATCGACGGCAGCTATTTCGATTTCAGCACGGAGGCGCTATACCCAACGAACTCGCCCGTGGTCAAGGCCGGCCTTTTCGCGGAGCCGCGCCGCGCTTTGGCGGAGAAGGGGCTGCTCGACCGCGCCGACGCGTATTTCCGCAATTCCGGCGAATGGATGTGGCGCATCAGGAAGTTCTGCTTCGAGAAAATACGCTCGGCGGACCGCGTGGCCGGATTCGACTTTCTTGGCGACATCAACGGGCACTGGCACACGTTCGGATATTCGTCCGGCATGATGGACGAATTCCTGCGTCTCAAACCCGGCGAGACGCGCGAGAACGTTCTTCGCTACAATTCGGCCGCCGTGCTGCTTACCGATCTTGGAAGCGATTTCAATTTCGTCGCCGGAGCGAAGAAGAAGGTCGCGTTCTCGATTTCCAACTACGCGGCGGACGCGAAGGACGCGAGGCTTGACGTGTGGCTGGAGGAGGACGGCACGGGCCGCCGCGCATGGTCCGCGTCGCGCCGGTTCGATGCCGTCGCCAACGGATGCTTGACTCAACTCGGCTCGTTCGATATGCAGATTCCGCAATCGGATGTTGCCGGAAAATATTGGCTAAAGGCAAACTTCGCCGCGAAAGGCGTCAAGGCGGAGAACCGCTGGGAAATCTACGCCTTCCCGAAAGTCGCAAAGCCGTCCGCCCCGGCGAACGTGAGGATCGTGCAGAATATTTCGGAGGCGCAGCTTGCCGCAGCCATGGAGAATGGCGAGAGGGTGCTCCTGCTCGGCGCCGGGCCGTTCCGGTCGTTCGGGTCGAGCTACAGGATCGGCCTCGCCGGACGCGCTTCCGGCAACTATGCCACGGTGATAAAGAAGGGGCATCCGGCGTTGGACGGAATGCCGCAC
Source organism: Kiritimatiellia bacterium (assembly GCA_017411125.1). GTDB lineage: Bacteria > Verrucomicrobiota > Kiritimatiellia > RFP12 > UBA1067 > RUG572. Next base: position 423 of record JAFPNP010000362.1, on the reverse strand, counting down.
GAAGGTTTCTGCGGATGGCAGTTCCGACGGCTTATGCACGGCGGCAGGACGGTGCAGCTAGAAGGAGACGTCCCGTTCGATCCGATCATAGACGTGGCGTCGTCCGAGAAACTGCCAATACGTCAGGCCGCGCTGTTCGAGTATCGCGTCGGCAAGGGACGGCTTCTCGTCTGTTCGTTCGCATTCCGAGAGGACGATCCCGCCGCCGCGTGGCTGCGCGAGAGGCTTGTGGCATACGCGGCGTCGGATGCGTTCATGCCGCAGCATTCCATTGCTTTGGCACAACTGCATTCCACTATATCCGCGCCGCTTGCGACGCAAACAGGAAATGCGAACGCGGCCCGCAACCCGACGGACTCTGCGGGCGACGTCCGCGCCGGTCCGGCCGCCTTGCCCTGACAGAGGCGCGTGTTCCCACGCGCC
>JAFPNP010000361.1 GCA_017411125.1 Kiritimatiellia bacterium | reverse complement strand
GGCGGCAACCCATCCTTTGCCGCGTGTCTGAGCCATCCCTCCATTGATTCGCACATATTCCTCATCTGAGATAGGCTTCGCAGCAAAAGCGTTGTCCATAACCAGAGAGAGAGCAACCAGTCCGCATACGGCTATTTGTTTATTCATCATTCTACTCCTCTTCTTTGTTGGCGGGAGAGGCCGCGTCAATTTCCTTGATTCTTTCTTCTTTTGCATTGAGCATCAGTTCATAAGCTGTTTCTTCGTCATCAGGGCCGTCGACAGGCATTGCGCCGTATTCTGCGAGTATCTCGTTTGCCTCTTGAACGAGTTTTAGCGCTTCAATTGGATCGGTGGCAGTAACAAGATATTCATTTACAACTTTTTGAAGTTCGTCGCGGTAATCGGCAATCTTGTTGAGTTCATTTCGCGCCTCAATGATGACATCTCTTGCACTTGTACCCTGTAGGACAAGGCGACGCACCTGTTCCTTTGCGTCTATGACCGTCTGCTTCATGAACTTCACAGTCTCAGAATCATCTGAAGAAATCGTTATGCGATGATTCAGCGATTCATTAAACGTATCATCGAAATCTTCTTCGATATCCAGTTCAAGGAATCTTTCTCCTGGTTCCGCCGTCATGATTTCGCATACGAGAGACTCGAATCTATTGGTGAATAGAGGCGGGCCGTTTCTGTGTTCCCATTTAACCACACGCCCTAATGCTTTCTGTCGAACTATTGGGTTCTCGTCGGTCAATTCAGGCTTCGCAACCATTCTCGTTCTGACGGGTTCTCTCGTCGAGATTTTGATCAAATTGCCTTTTGTGCGCGTGGCCGATGGAATAGACTGTTTTTTACCACCAGAGGTCTTTACAGGAGTAACTTCTTCGGGGGCAGGGTTATTAGTTCCACATACCAAGAGGGTCGCAACAAGCCCCAATGCGAGAATTGCACCGAACCCGATTATTACATGGTAGCGAATGTTTGCATCACTTGCCTTATGAGACTTCTGCAATGTTTGTCTGTTCTTGCTGCTATATCCGTTCCATGCCATAGAATGTCTCCCTGAAAGAAGAGCCTCCGGATTCCCGGAGGCACTTCTCAACCCTCACGGGTTTGCTCGTGTCTGTCCAAATTAGGCGCGCTTGCGTTTGAGGGCAAGACCCGCCATGCCGAGAAGCATGAGCAGACCAGATGTCGGTTCAGGAACCGACTGCCAACCAGAGGCGCTGAACGCACCGTATGTTGCATCAAGCGTACCGCCAATGTTAGTCGCCTCACTTGCAAAAGCGAATGCCGGCTCCGCCGTATTGTCAGCGAAGGAGTACGCCTGGATCGTATAGATGTTCGACGTTAGCTTCGAATTGCCATCGGTGAGGACGACCTTCGCGTAGTAATCGGTGTCGGCAGTCATCGTTCCGACAGATGTACCGAACATATAACCATCTTCAGCACCAGTCACTGTGTCGACATCAAACACAACGGTAGAGGCAAAATCGGACGTGGCACTCACTATCAGCTGAGCTGTGATGCTCGCTCCGTTCATTGCCTCACCGCTCCATCCTTTGCCGCCAGCGCCCTTGCCTTCGATGTATCCAATCTGCCAGTTCACTGTTGCCGCATTAGCGCAGACAGCCGCGCAGACAATCGCAACTGCCATCATTAACTTTTTCATTTGTTTTTCTTTCTTTTGGGGTCGCTCTTAATCGACAAAGCTCGCCGACCCTGACGAACCCTGCCGTTTACCACGGCACAGAATGCACCGCAGCTAAATCGTTAAAGAGACGTCGGCATTGTTATCGTAGTAGTCGCCTGCGCAAAGCTGCACATGAATCCTTCGCCTGCGCCAATCTTGACTTGAGTCGCATCCTCAACATCCGGATCGTTGTTGAAGTTCGTGCCAGAACGGACGCGCCACTTCAAGCCGACCGGATCCCACCAGTAGGAACGAACCTTATCAAGTTTCATACCAGAGCTGGACATAAACGCAATGTAGTTGTTGCGTCCATTTGCCTTGGAAGCCGGACCTGAAATCTGAATGTCAGCCAGCGTATAAGAATCGCTACCGCAATTCATGAAAAACGACCCGCCAAACGAGTTCTGATATCCCGCCGGCCTTTGCACTGTCATATACCCGACAACCGAAGAGCTGACGATTCCGTCAGCCATCGCGACTGTCCCGATTACGGCTGCTGTGGCAGCCAGAATTTTCTTGTAGTCCATGTTGGACCTGCCTTTCTTTGCTTGGATTAGGTTCCGCAGCTTCTGATCCACCCTCCGGCCCTGTGCCTTCGGCGCGTTCACAAACCACACCTTCTCCAAGACAGCACAAGTATATCACAACCATATTTGAGGCGCAATAGAGAAAATGAAAAATCTGATTTTTTTTTGCAAGCATTATTTTAGAACTTTTTACGCCTCTACTCCCACTCGGAATGCGTACACCCCTAGTAAATGCTGGGGTTTAATACATCTCGACCATCTGTGAACCTGTCCGAACCCGCATCGTCGTACTTACCTCTTCAATCCTCCATTCCGTTTTGGCTCGTCCCAGTACAAATCCCCGCGAGGTGTTTTGGGGCCACAAAGTGCAGGAGATACAGGAGATGAATGGGGGAGAGGTTGGGATGGGTTTTAGCCACAAAGAGCGGGAGAGACAGGAGGTGCCTTTGGAGAAATTTCTTGTTCTAAAAAATCTTCAGCCCCTCCTGTTCTTTGTGGCTTTACCAAACGAGGGCAAACCAACTGGCGAATTTGGGTTTATTCGTAATGTCCCATGCAGGATCGGATTACGAGTTCGCCATCATCAATGCGAAATACGATACGGTTCTTCTCGTCAACGCGTACAGACCACCAGCCTGAAAGATTGTCCTTCAGAGGTTCGGGCTTGCCTGTTGTCTGGTAGCCGTTGCGATCTATGTCGCGCAACAATTTGCAGATTCGGCGGAGAGTCCTTCGGTCGCCGGATGCTTGCACGGTCTCGAATTGATCCCATGCCAAGTCATGCCATAGTTTTCGCACGGCGCATTCTCCCTGCAGCGACCGATCCATCGTCCGGCAGGTCGTGATAGTGGTAGTTCACTTTGCCGTTCTCGTAGTCGACGCCCGCCTGGACGAAACGCTCGCGATCGCCCATGCGACGATTGGCCTTGATACGGAACGGTATGCCGTCATCGGCTATGGACTGACGGATGAAAACCATTATAGCCGTAGTCATGTTCATTCCTATGCGGGAGAACAACTCTTCCGCCTCGTCTTTGACATCATCGTCTATACGGAGATTTATCTGTGCCATTTTATTTTCCTCTTGAACGATACATATTTTATCATAGTTTTCTCTACGGTGTCAATAGAGAACTTTGCGCTGTAAATGCCATGTACATACTATTAGAATAATGCAAAGTGTTTTAGCCACAAAGTGCAGGAGATGCAGGAGATGGATGAGAGGGTTTATAGCCACAAAGAGCAGGAGAAACAAGAGGTGTCTTTGGAGAAATTTCTTGTTCTAAAAAAATCTTCTGCTTCTCCTGTTCTTTGTGGCTTATACAATTTCAGTCCTCATGTGCGGCATCCGAAACCTCAATGTTCCAACTCACAGCGCGAACTCCCGTGTGAGGCTTGAAACGACTGCGGAAAGCGGCTTCTTTCGCCCTGCGGCTATGTCGTCAAATCCCTTCGCGACTTCGGCATCCAACTCGGCGTCTGTCATTGTCGCTGCATTCGCCAGCCGCTTTGCCGGGAACTGCACGGCAAAGGGCAAGCCGCGATGCAGAACAATTTGGCGGTAGAACATATTGATGGCGTTAGACACGGGCACGCCAAGGTTGAGTGTTCTCTGTTGCTGTATCTCAAACATTCAGCCGTCTGCAAAATTCTTGCGGCTGCATAATTTCCAGTCCCCTGTAGCCGTCAAGTGCGAGCAAGTCACCATCGCCGCTACAAATCACCTTCGCCTTGTCGCCGAGAGCACAGGCGATAATCGCATCGTCATCAGGATCGCGGCAGACTGCCTTTCCGAGAGATGCCGGGCGCACCATCGTCAATTTGCTTTCTAGGATTGAAAGTGGACGCCGATAGTTGACGTTTGGGAACTGGGCGTGGAGGCGCTCGACAATTTCGCGGTATTCCGAAAGGACGGCTTTTGTCGCGACCAATTCCACCTTCTTCGCAATCGCCGCGCGAACAATCTTCAGCGGAGTGCCGCTAAAGAAAATGGCGCTCATGACAACGTTGGTGTCGAGAACCACTCTCACGGAATGGCTCTCCGTGCGCGCCGTTCGCGGCGAACGGCGGAGATGGCGTCTGTAATGTCCCTCGGCGTCATGCCGGCTTCTTTCGCCTGTCGACGCGCCTCGGCGAATGCATCCTCGAATTCGGCCTCGATCTCATCCTCCGTTGGGGTCTTTAGCGGCTGCATGATTATCGAGCCTTTGTAGGTCAGGATGGTAAAAGCCGTGCCGCTCTCCCACCCATACATCTGCCGCAGGGCTTCCGGGAGAACGACCTGTCCCTTCGAGGACATCTTCGTAGTCATTACTTTTGTCATGCCATTCCTTTCTTACCTGTAAGTCGCGTATATTGTATCATACTTCTTACCGGTAAGTCAATGGTTGGTTTCGCGGTTCCATTATTCTCTGCACATCTCTGCCCCGCTTCAGCCACCTGCCCCTCCGCCTCCCGGTGGTTCGCCGTGGAAAGTTACCCCATCTTCCGTTGTCGGGTACCAGACACAGACTATAAATGGTGGCAACAGCTTTACGTGGCTGATGTCGACGCTTCCCCAAGTGGGCGTATCTCTTGAAGGACAGACGCTCAAAGCTTTTGCGTTACCCACGGATGCAGGGTTCCTTTCGGGTGACTCTATCGTCCTTTCTATCTACGGCGCAGATGGTGCATTGGAGGGTGAGTATTCCTTCTTGGATGAAGCTAACGCGGCCACTTGGGGGCTCACAAAGACAGGATGGTATCCTTACGAAAAGATCATCAACTGGGAGGCCACTGACGAAGACAACGCTGACAACACGATTATTCCTCATGGGCGCGGCGTTGTGATTATGAGCGGTGAAGACGATACGACCGTAACGTTTGCCGGTGAAGTTCTCAACCAGAACACAACAGTAACGGTTAACGGCAACAATGCTTTCACATGGACTGGCAATGCGACACCGGTTGATATTACTCTCGGTGATTTTGCACTTCCAACTGATGCGGGATTCCTTTCGGGCGATTCGATTGTCCTTTCAACCTACGGAGCAGACGGAGCGCTTGAAGGTGAATATTCCTTCCTGGATGAAAGTAATGCTGCAACTTGGGGACTTACTATAACCGGTTGGTATCCCTATGAAAAGATTATCAATTGGGAAGCCACAGATGACGACTGCGCGAATGGAGTCTCTATCCCCGCTGGAAAGATGACCATCATCATGAGCGGCGAGGCTGACACAACGCTGACAATTCCGAGCGCACTCAAATAACGATTTTGCCGAGCGAAGTGTTCGGTGAAAAAAAAAAGGAAAATGAAAATGAAGAAACTGATAATGGCTGTTGCTGTAGCGGCAATTGCTGGTATTGCCCAGGCTGCTACAATAACATGGGGTTCTGGTGCGCTTAAGACCGCAGCGTCTGCTGATGGCGGCTGGAGCGGCACTGGTGTCAATGCGGCAAATGCTCTCGTAACGATGAGCGTATACTTCATTGATGCTGACACGCTAACATCTCTCGCTGGCAAGAGCCAGAAAGATTTGTTTGACGCTTACAAGGGTCAGGCAGCCAACCTGACTGGACAGAATAAAAATGCATCAACAGGAGCGCTGATAGGTGCTATCACTATCCGCGACACCAATGCTGCAGAAGCTGCCCAGTCCGCAGTGGTTCTTGCTACCTACACCGATGCAACCTATAAAAAAGAGTTCTTCATGGCTACGACGACCACGTCGTCGTTCAGTGCAGGAACTAAATCCGGCGCGGCGAACAACCTCTTTTCCTCCGTCGGAAACTGGCAGGCTGTCCCAGAGCCGACGAGCGGGCTTCTCATGCTTCTCGGCATGGCCGGCCTTGCGCTTCGTCGCAAACGCGCCTAATCGGTTAGACGCATAACCAACGAGAGCCCGTCCGAGAAAATCGGGCGGGCTTTCAATCTTTAGGGTACAGGCATGACTTGGCGAGTCACATACAGGACGAAGGACGGCAAGCAGGCTTCAACGATGTTTGAAGCCTTGAACCGCGACGAGCTGTTCAAGCAACTTTCCGACAAGGGTATTTCGGCGATCCGCGTTGAGCAAGGTGGGCCATCTGCTAAAAAGCAACAAATACAACTTCCCGTTAGATGGGTTGCCGCTGGGACGATCCTTGTTGCCGGCATTGCCGTTGCCCTATGGTTCGCCGCGAATCGCAAGCCGCAACCATTTACGCCAGCGGCAGAACCGACGGTGAAACGCGCAATAAAGACGCTTCCAACCCCCGTAGCGACGACAAACGCCCCTGCCGTCGCACCAGCCGCACCCGAAAAGCCCGTCCGCAGGTCTGCCAAGGGAACGCCCATCCCCGACAATGTCCAGCCCGACGAGCGTGGCGTTCTGCGCTATCCGGGCGGATTGCGCTGGGTGGACACGAACGACCTGCACATGGTCAAGCATCCGCGCAAGAAGCAGTTGTTCAAGCATCATAGCGAGAACTCGATTGCCACCATCCTTACGCTTGAGCCAGAGAAGATGGCGCCGTTCCTTGTAGGACGCCGGCCGAAGTTCGGACAGAGGTTCGTCGATGACTTCAAGGCGTCGCTCTACGACGAGCCAGAATTCCCGGACGACGACACGCCCGAAGAGCGGGAACTGCGCAATGAGGTGCTTGCCGTCAAGAAGGAGATGGCGGAGGCTCTGAACCGGGGCGAGGACATTGCCAAGATGATGAACGACGCCCAAGAAGAACTCGACCGCCTCGTTACTTTCCACGACACGCTGATGAAGCAGCTCCGCGAGATAAAAGCCGATGAGAAGTACACGGACAACGATGTCAGAGACTTCACCGAGGCGGCCAACCAGATGCTCAAGGGGCAGGGGCTGAAGGAACTCGCAACGCCCAACCTCACCTATCGCCAATTCATGCTCCAGCGCCGCCGCGAACGGCTGGAAGCGCAGCAAACAGATTCTGAAAGGAAATAACAAATGAACTTCAAGACAGCCATTATCGGCATCATCCTTGTCGCCTCCGGGCACTCTTTTGCCGAAGCCAAGAAAGAACTCACGCCACAGGAACGCGCAGAACGCCGCTCTGCGCTCATTGCCCGAGTCGGAGGGCTCGTGCCAAGGCCAGGCACGCCGAGCGGCAGAATCGCCTTTGTGAACGCTCAGAAGCGAATCCCCGTAGATGAGTTCAAGGCGACCTTCGCAAAGAACGCCACCAAGGTCAGGGGTGTCGATTCCTGGGTGGAGGCGGAATCCGTGTCTGTGGCGAACGCGAACACCCTGCGGAAGGCGAACAATGCCGAATTCGCCGTGTTTATTGTCGATGTTCCCGACCTCCCGATGTCGCTCATTGCGGTCGAGGAAGGCTGGGCGATCATGAACATCCGCGCCCTTGACGACGGCAAGACGAAGGACGACCTCCTCCGCCATCGAGCGAAGAACGAATTTGCCCGCGTCTATGGCATTCTCTGCGGCGGAGCATCGTCCCAGTTCAAGTCGCAGATCATGAACACCATATCCAAGCCGTCAGACCTCAATGGCTGCACCGACGATCTGCCGGTCGATGTGACGGCCAAGATACCCATGTATCTCGAAGGACGCGGCGTGAAGTCCGAGCAGTTGATTCCCTACCGCCGCGCCGTTCAAGAGGGCTGGGCAAAACCGCCGACGAACGATGTGCAAAAGGCCATCTGGGAGCAGGTACACTCAATCCCGGATAAACCCATCAAGATCGAGTTCGATCCTAAGAAGGACAAGTAAACGAAGAAGCCGCCCTCGAAAGAGAGCGGCTTCTTTTGTGCAATTAATTTATTCAAGCATGATTCCAGCGTGTCTTGCATTAGGGTGGCAAAAGACTCCGAAACGCTCGTTTTCGCCTTGTCCGCGATTTTGGCGGACGACAGGACAAATTCCGTTTCTCCCGAAACTCATATCTTGCGCCACCGGCGCGAAAATCATGAACGTACAGTCAGCGTGTTCGCGACGCGGGAGGGACGACTTGCTTCACCTCGTAAGGGCAGTAGCACATGCCTTAAGGGATATAATCAAAAACACCCCACTTTATGTACACAAGTACCCCACTTTATGCACACAAGTACCCCACTTTATGTACATAAACACCCCACTTTGTGCATATATCCCTATAGGGGAAGAGTGGCATCTCTTTGGCGCGACGGCATTTCGTCGGCCTCCTAGACGAAGAAGTCGGTCGAAAGCCCGACAAGAAGCTCCATACCCGAGGCGATTTTGAACCTTCCGTCGCGTTCCTTCTTGAGAGGCATGTCGAAGTGGGCGTTCGCGACCTCGTACGCACCTCATTTGTCGGCTATGCGCAAATACAGGAAGTGCGCGTCGGTCTCGCCGTATGTCAGCGTAAAAAGGCCGTTCCCGCTTATGTATTCGGAGAAGCCAGCGTTTTCTGCGGATAGAGGGATATCGACTTCGCTTTGGTTTTCCGTCCCGAAGTTCTGGATTCCGATCAGATGGAAGTAGTCGAGCATCGGCAATGCGGCCACGTGGGAGCCCTCGGGCGGATCGACCTTCAGCGTTATTCTGCGCTTCTCATGGTCGAACTCCACAACCCTTATTGCCGGTCTCGCCCAATAGAAATACCGGTAGGGCCCCGAATACGTGGTGTACGACGATGGATAGAGACCGAGCCGGATGCAAGTCCTATCCACACCCCGCAGACTTGTGTCTCCGATCGGCCTTGTTGACCACGAGAGCCACGATATGCCGACAAGCACATCTCGTCCGACAATCTCGACAAACTGCAGCACCTCGGCATCGGTGAGTGGAGGCTCGTTGAAGAACCGGGACGGCAGATGATCGATTCCATAGCGTGTTATTTCGCATCCGTCGGGAAACGACGATGCATCTGCCTTTGTCAGCCAATGAACGGTCACCGATTTCAGAAGCGGACACTCCACGAACGCGCCTGGCTCGACCAGAACCACATCGCCTGGTATTGAGAGCGATGCGAGGTTGGGACACTCTACCACAGCTCTCGCCTTTATCGTCCGCACCGATTTTCCGAATTCGATGCTGCCGAGCGCGGGCAGTTCCCGCACGGCATCTTCGACAATCGTCGCCGGGCCGTGCAGCGACAATGTCTGGAGGCTGAGGCAATCCCGAAACGCCGCTGCGTCCATATTCGTGACGGACGACGGAATCGACAGCGTCGTTATCGCGGAGCATCCCGAAAAAGCCTTGTAGCCGATGTTGGATACGGAGTTTGGAATCTGAAGGCTTGTTATCTGGCTGCACCCATAGAACGCCGCCTCGCCCACCGCCGTCACGGGCTTGCCGTCTATCTGGCGCGGTATCACTACGCGGCCCGTCGTTTCCGGCGGGATGCAGTTTTTCGCAAGTTCCAGCCAATCGCCGTGGTCGACCGTCCGCCAGTCGAGGTCGCTCGCCGGCTCCTCAATCCCTGCCGTTATCGAGCCGCCGCGCTCCGTATTGAGCGCGCCGCCCTTGAGAACGATTGTCCCTCCTTCGTATGCTGCCCTGAACCACCCGAAATAGCCGTCTATGGATTTTCCGCCGCTGCATCCGATTGCAAACGCCACGATGAAATCGCTCTGGTCCGGGAATTCGACTTCGCCGTTCCTCCCGGCGAACGTGTCCGCATCGACTGTCTCGCCGGCGGAAGCACCCGCGAGATAGCAATCGCCCGCCGATCCGTGGTCGAGCGCCTCCCAGCCGTTATGCAGATTGTCGTCGATGGCGATGTCAATCTTGTCGGTGAATCCGTCAAGCGTTGGCTTTACATGCCAACTCGGCCTGTACAGTTTGACTTCAAAGCAGTCGTAGACAGTATCGGAAAAGCACGGTATCGCCACCCCCGCCGCGACAATCGCGGCGAGGATGAAGGCTCGAAACCGACTCTGGCGGATGCTGAGCACGGTCGCTTATGCCTCCTTGAACGCCGCAAGCTGGGCGATCTGTTTTTCGATTTCCGTTCCTTTTGTCTTTCCGCAGATGCCCATGTTTTCCTCTTTCTGTTGATTACATCAGTTCCTTGCCGCAAGAGAATGCGGGCGCGACGATTTCGCCCATGAGACGATAGACGTGTGCGCAGGTGTCGAAGCTGATCGGTTTCATCTTCCCGGCGTCCGGCTTGCCGTCCGTCATGGCGGCCTCTTCAACGGCGCAGTTGACGATCTTGCCCACCACGTTGCAGTTTTCCTCGTTCATTGAAACGAGGTTGCACTCCAGGACAAGCGGCAGTTCGTTGACGACCGGCGCATCGACGAATTCGCTCTTCGTAGTGGTGAAGCCGCTCTTCGCCACTTTGTCTGGCGTCTTGTTGCCGCTGGCGATGCCGAGGTAGTCGCACGCCTTTACCGTGTCCGCCGTACCGAAAGCGACGGTAAACGCCTTTCTTGCGGCGATGTTTGCCCATGTCTTGTGCGAGGTGTCGATGCAGATGGTTATTTCGTCCTCCAACGTGATTCCGCCCCACGCGGCGTTCATCACGTCCGGCGTGCCGTCCTCCCCGTACGTGCCAATCATCAAGACCGGCATCGGAAACATCCAGTTCTTTGCTCCGAGGTTCTTTTTCATTTGTTCTTCCTGTATTTGATGCTTATTTTTCGATGATGTACGCCGCGACGATTTCGCCGAAGTAGGCGATGTGCGTCCCGCCGTAGCCGGGCTTGTAGAACTTCGCAATGTCCTCCGGCGCAATGGCGTTATCGTCCTGCAACTGCTTGTATGTGACGCGGCATTCAAGCGTGAGCGGATACTCCTTGATCGCCGGGACGGACACCGCTTCGCCTTCGACAAGCGTGAGGTTGTTGGCGGCGATCTTGTCCACGTCCCGCCCGGAAACGCTGCCGCACTTGCCGATGAGCGAGAGGTCGCTTCCGTCCATCGGCACATTGACCGTGAACTCTCCGTTTGCATCGAGCAGTTCGCGCGTGTAGCGTCCTTCGCGCACATATGTCGTGAAGATGGGCTTGTTCCATTCGATGCCGAGCGCACCCCACGATATCGACATCGTGTTCACCTTGCCGTTTGCTTTTGTGGTAAGCAGAACGCCTTTCTTGACGGCCTTGAGTATCGTCGCCGCGTAGTCAAGCATTTCGATTTTCTTTTTCATGAATCTCCTTGGCAGTATTCATCATTTGCGAAATATATTTCTCCATGCGCCATGTCTGTGGCCATCGCAACGCTATTTGCATGGTTCAGTCGGACACTTCGGGCATAGCGATGAGACGGATGCCCATCCTGCGCAGCTCTCCGTTGCGACGGTCTACAAGTTCCGAAAGCTCCGTCTTGTCGGTATTGCCCTTGGATGCCTGCTCGATTTCGTTGCAGGCGCGATTGTAGATGGCGATCTCCTCGTCTTGCCGGGCGACGAGCCGGCGTCCGTATTGCTCGATCGTGCCGCCGGCCGCGACGAAGCGGCGAAGCTCGTCCTTCATGCCTTCGACCATCGCCTTTATCTGGCGAGCCTCCATTCCGTCGCTTTCCTTTGCTTCGACCTTGCGATTCAAGGCCTCTTCAAGGGCGGCGACGTTCGTCGTGCGGACGGTCGCGGGAACGCCGGGGATGGCGAACGAGGCTAGGAAGCGCTCGCCCTCATGCTCGAACACGTCCGACCAACCCATGCGGATGCCTTTTTCGATGAAGCCCTGATCGCCGATGAGCTGGCGGCGAACCTTGGAGGTGATAGCCCCGGAGACTATTTCGCGGACATCGCCGTCCTGCTCGAGTTCCTTGTGCTGGGTCAAAGCAACAGAGACGAGGACTCCTATGGTCAAAGCAAGGACGACAATCGCCAGCCCGCGTCCGCCGATGGCGGACATCTTGTTCCAAAGGCCGGGAGCAGGATAGAGTTTGTACGGGCGGATGCCTCGTTTGTTCAGTTCCGAATAGGCTGCATCACGATTAGGCGCGGAGATCGTCAAACCTTCGCGTCTCTCGTTTTGATGCGTCGTATACGAATATATGAACTTCACTCTGCTCTGTTTCCTTTTTGGCTGGTTGCTGTATATTTTACCATTTTTGCGGCTTCCAGAAAAGGAGCCGTTGCACATTTCCCCCAAAAACCACTTGCGGAGAAACTGGCAGATATGGTATACTGAATTGTCACGTTGAAGTGGCGAAGCAAGAAGGAGGCAAAACGATGATCGGTATAACTCAAAAAATCAGGGGGGGGGGTAGTACTTTCCCTCATTATTGAAATTCTTGGCATGGGCTTGTTCTCTGCCATCCCTGCGTGGGGCGGGCTGGTGGCCAGATGGGAGTTCGATAATTTCGACCCCTCCAATCCTACAAGTGCGGCTGTTCTTGCGCCGGATGTCGGCAACTTGTCCGCAATTCCCTGCGAAGGGAAAAACACCTCCAAGCGGATCGAAGACGGCACGCTCGGCTCGATTTACGTAATCGGCAACAAAGACGTGCCTGGACTTCCCGACGGCGACTATGCGCTGGCAATACCCGAAGGGGCGCATTTGTGGATTCCGCTTCCCTCTGGCATCGTGTGCGACAAGAACTGGATGATGCGAATAAGATTTTGTTCGCCTGCGGCGTCCGCCGGAGCGTTGCGCGCGCTTGTGACCGGCAATGCGACGGATACGACAGCCGGAATCTTTTACATTTCTAATCTCGATCTTATTTACGGGCGGGAGGATTTGTTCGGCTCGGATTCAATTGAAAATGCCAATGGCCCGCAAGGGGCATGGGCCAATACGCACGTTTCGCGCCTTGTGCAGTCGGATACATGGCATTCGTTTGCGGCGTATTTCGGCGAGCACGGCGCGGCGTCCACGTTGAACGGCATACGGAGCGTTTCCGGGATGTTCGACACCGACATCCGCACGTCGTTCACGGATGACGGATTCTTCCTTTGCGCCGGAGGGTCCGAGAAATTGACATACATCGCGTCCGTGGAGGTTTGGGACGACATGCCGTGCCGCCATTTCGCCAATTACGTTCCGGCGGCGAACACGGCGGCGTTCCCCGGCGCCTCTATCGATGAAATCCGCGATTCCTACCTTTCCGTCAGGAAAGCTGGCAGCTGGAGTGGATATGGTTATCCGATGTCGTCATTCGAGAAGGTCGTTGCGACGGACGAAGCCGGGAACACGACGGACGTGAAAGTCGATTTCTGCATGTGGAACGACGGCGCCCACTGTTTCGTGGACTTCGCCGCGAACGGTTCCGGAGTAAACTGTCGGTATTTGAGGATGGGCTACGGAGTCGCCTGGGGCGTGCCGTTCTTTGCGGCGGACGGTTCTTTCATCGAGGGTGGCGGGCGTAACTACAATGGCGACAACTCGAATCCGAATCCAACGGCCTGGCGCAATTCGGCCAAATATAATGCACAAGGGTACTGGCCATATGGTTTGTATGCGCTGCCGTTTATCCCGCTTGCCGGAAATGCGAACTGGAGCTACTTCATGGGAACCGGGAAGTTCGGCAACCCGGTAGTGACGGTAGTGGCTTTGAATCCGGTGTTGACCTTCGACGCCGCACCGCAAGTCGATTCGCTTGAGCTGGACTGCGGACGGGGCGACGGACAGGCCAGCCTTTCGTTCGCGTATGGCGACGCCGCGTTCAAGAACATGGCGGCTTTCGGCGACTTGTCGATAAAGCGAAACGTGACGCTCGCGCTTCCCGCCGGCGTATCAATTGCCGGCCGCCTCGCGATCGAACGCGGGGCCGCGATTTCGTTCGCTTCGGATGGCGCGACGCTGGAGGAGGGCGCCGTCCTCTTCACCGCCGCGGGCGGAATCGAAACGCCGGAGGGCGTTGAGACGGCGGCTTTCGCCACCGTGAATGGAGGGTCGGCGGCCCTTTCCGCAGACGGCAAGAGTTTCGTGTACCACTCGCTCGCTCCCGACGTTCCGGCTTCGGCCAGATGGGTTGGCGGCGGAGACCGCGGCGTTGCGTCCGATCCGCTCAACTGGGTTTGCTTGAACAGCGCGGGAGACCTGCTGGACGGAGCCGTGCCGAACGAATACACGGCAATCTCGGTTTCCGGGGAAACAACCTTCAACATCCCTGCCGGACAGTCTCTCGTCTGCCGTTCACTTTCGATCGAGAGTTGCACGCTTGCCGCAGACTGCGACTGGAGCGGACTGGGCGCGACTTTGCCCATGGAGAACGGTGCGGTGGTGGAACTTGGAGGTTTTTCGCTTTCCCTTGCGGGATTGGGCTCGTCAAAAGGATCCTTCACCTTGTCGAACAACGCCTCGAATCTTTCCACCCTCCGGGTCACGGTTGCACCGGCCTCGGTGACTGGGAGCGCACAAGTCTCGATAGCGGGTAACATCAAGTTCGTCAAGGACGGCGCGGGCACGTACAATGCGAACCGCGGGCACACGTACACCGGAGGAACGGAAATATTAGGCGGAACGAGCTGTTCGTCGCTGAATGCGGTGGACTCGAACATTTACGGCGTAGAGGGCAGCACGGTGCTTGTGCGAAACGCAACGCTGCGGCTTGACGGTGTTTCGTGGTTCTCTTTATATAGGTTGAAATTGGACGGCGGTACGCTGTGCAGCTCCTATAAGGCGACGTCCGGAGAAACTGCGGCCATATTCGGCATGACCACGTTGCTTTCGGATTCATCGCTCTCTTCCGTGAACAGCGGGTGGATTCGTCTTTGGCCTTGGAATGCGATAGACCTTGGAACCCACACGCTCGAGGCCAATCTTCAGGACAATGGCGAGTTCGTATTGGCTACCAACTATGATCAGAACCCCAACGCGGTGACGGCAATAACGAACGGGACGCTCGCGGTGTCCGGCGGGACGCTGCGGGTACAATCAGGCTACAAGGTGCCAGTCGACATGACTTCCACCACTTTGCGCATGAACGGCGCATTGAACCTGCAGGCCGGATCGTCCATAAACCTGCGCGACTACGAAGCGCTGTATGACGGCACGGGCAACAGCGGAACAGGCGTTCTGAATGTTTCCGGCACGTTCAAGCCTGTCGGTACGGGATTCTTCGGCCCGGTGCTGAACGGAGATGCCACGCTCGACTTGAGCGAATGGACTGGGGCGTGGCCGCTTGCGTCCGGTGCGACCGGAGGTGTGGTAACGCCAAAGGTGGCGAACGGAGCGTCCATAACGGTGAGGCTTGGAACCGATCTCGATAGTTATCGCGCTCTTTCACTGACTAGAGATGCTGACTCCTATGCGGGTTATCTGCTCAAGTGGGGCGATACTGCGCCGGAAGAGGCGTCCTTTACGTTGGAAGAGGCCGACAAGAAACGGTACGCCCTTAAAGCCGACTCGACGGGACTGCTTCTATATCCGAAGCCCGGCACGGTCTTGTTGGTAAAATAACGGCTGACGGCATGACGTGCGCAGGCTTCACCGCATCGATGATTGGCGGCACGATTTGGAATGTGCCGAGCGTCGTGTTAGGGGGCGTGCCGGGTATCAATTTGCACATTGCGGTTTAACAGCAGGAAGAAAGATCCTGAACAAACCGCGCCGAAGGTGTCGCAGAGGATGTCTTTCTGCGCGTCCCATTCGTCGCCCTAGGATCCGAGGAACGCGGCCCCGGCCTCTTCCTTCGCGGTTTTTCGACCATTGTACCAAATCCGCCTTTGCATCGTCCACGCATTTTCAAACGCCTTTATCTCGGATTTGTCTGGATAAAGGTGGCCATGCGGCGCATGTGCAGACGCGGAGCGATTATGGCATAATTCTGGACGTGGAGACGTGGAACGAAAATCGACGGCATATGCGGAGGCCGGTTTGTAACCTCCGGGAGGTTTGAATGTAGACACGTTGAAATATGGCACTTCAGAAAGGAAAGACATCATGGCTTTAGACATCAACGCATTTCGCTCCATCGCGAACCAGAATCCGGACAAGCTGGTCTACGTCCAGGGCAATTCGCTGAAGACTACCAGGAACGAGGCCCACCATGATGCGCACACCTACAAGGCCGCGACGGACGCTTTCCTTTCCGCCTACCGCCAGCACTACGGCGAGGCCCTCGGCGACGCGCTCAAGCGCCATCTCGAAGCCGAGGACAACGCCGGCAAGCCGCTCACCGCGCGCAAGATCAAGGCGCTGTGCGACTTCGCGGAGGAGAAGATCGGCGACAAGTCGTCCATAAAAGTCGGCGATTCCTCGTTCAAGATCGCGGAGATCGGCACGGAGAAGCTCGGCTCCAAGGGCGTGTTCAAGAGCACGAAGATCGCCAACGCGCAGGCCGGGCAGAGAAACGCCGCCGATGCCACGCTCGCCGCTTTCCGCTGCGCGGACGGCGGAAAGGTGAATATCGAATCGCTGCTCCGCTCGCTCAACACTCTTGACACCTACATACACCGGGAGCTTTCCGCGTCGAAAAGCCGGAACCGCGAAAGCGACGGAATCAGGCTCTTCGAGAAGAACCTCTTTGCGGCCTTGGACGCGATGGACAACGCAACTCTCTCGGCGACCTACCAGGGCCTGATTTCGCGCGAAGTGGACGTGTTCAAGGGCGAACTTGCCCGCATCCTCGCGCATCCCGACGTGGAGCCGGCCGTCCAGGAGCGCGCGGAGAGGGCGTTCGCGTCGCTCTCGCGCCTGGAGGCGATGATCGTCTCGGAGGTGTCGCGCCGCGTGACGCTCGGCCAGATGCCGGACAACCGGAAGGCGGAAGTCCCCAGCCTCAGGGAGAAATACTGCGGCGGGAACACGGCGTCGTCGCAGAACTTCGGCGGCGGCGGCGACATGACGACCACGAACCTCGGAATCATGTCGCGCGTCGCCGCGGAAGGTTCCAGTGCGGCCAAGCAGGATGCCGGGAAAATCGACAACTCGCTTCAGAGCCGCGGTCTGAACAACGTCGAGACGCGCAAGATAGGCGACATGATTCGTGGCAACGAACTCACTGTGAACGTCAAGCTCGGCCTGCTCATGGGCTACGGCCAGGACGGCGGCAACCCGCAGCCGCTTCTTGCGCAGCCCGGCGCGGAACTGCTCAACACCTACGAGGTGCAGGAGAAGAACGAAGCCCCGAACGAGGGAACAGGCTACCTGAAGCACCGCAACAACGTGGAGAAGACCTTCTTCCCCGAGTATGCGCAGGGCGGACAGATCGAGGGCAAGAACCGTCCGCGCTACGCGGCCGTGAACGCGGCCCACTTCATGAGCGGCGCGGCGGACACCGTCAACGGCACCTACGGCAAGGCCGTCGTCGTCCTGAAGCCGCACGTGAAGAAGCAATGCACATACACGCTCGACGACACGTTCTTCGTGCTGAGCTACAAGATTCCGCCGGAGGCGAGGGACGCGATTCTTCCCGGCGTCGTCGCACTCTGCGCCGACAGGCTGACGGACGCGGATGCCGCGCTCGCCGCGCTGAGGTCGGACGAGTCCGTCACCAATGCGCTCGACTCCTTCTTCGCCAAGTTGGCGACCACGCCCGACGGCATCTGCAAGGAGGTCGCGTTCGACACCTTCGCGAACAGCATCGCCTCAGTGCTCAACCGCTTCCGCAGGGAGGACTCCCCCGAGTTCGACGCCTACGACACCAAGGCGTTCCTCTCGCGCAACTACATGGTCAAGGAGGGAACCGGCAAAAAGGTCGCCACATACGACAACATCGAGAACCTCTTCGCAGCCGAGGCCGACTTCACGGCGGTGAACATGGCCGTAGCGACGCTGCGGCGGCAGGACAACCCGAATGCGCCGGTCAAACTCCAGGGCGCTTCCTACTTCGAGGCGCAGATCCACGGCGCCATCCGACTTGACCGCGACGTCGAGGAGATCCGTTTCGACATGGAAGACATACGCCTCCATTTCGTAAACGAGTTCCGCAAGCTGCCGGAAGCCGAACGCGCCGTTATTCTCGCCGCTTCGCCGGACAAGGCGCCTCACAAAGTCGAGGCGGAGTGGGCGGCGGCGAAAGCCGAAGCCGAAAAGGCCCGCATTGCGGACATGACGCGGAATGCGCCGTTCAAAGTGACGTTCTACGACACGCTCAAGGTGGCTCGGACGGAAAATTCCGCCGTCGAGCAGCTGACCACGCAGGACCGCCGGACGGCCGTGGGATACATGCGCAAGGAGATATCCGACTACGCGGGAGCGATCACAACGGCAAACCGCGCAGAGATTGTCGCGGCAATTTCCCGGGGCCTGAATGAGAACACGACGAGCGGCTACAGGCGCGTGAAGGAGCTATACGGAGAGGACCTCTCGCATCTTCCGGCCTGGTTCGACACCTACATAAAATCGGTGGCGGCCGACGCCCTGAGGTCCGTCGGAATGGGCAGTGTGGCCGTTAGCGACGTGCCGACGTTCCGCACTTCCGTTGTATCAATTCTCGTGGACAAGCTCGTACGCGTCGGCGACATGGCCAAAGTGCTGGACGAGGTGGGCGAAAACGACCCGGCCGTGCGCGAACGGCTCTACAAGCAGGCTGCGAAGAATCATCTCAGCAACATCCTCGCGTTCCGCAGCTTCGTCCAGGCGGACATCGCCTCCCGCCGCGCTCTCGCGGACATCGAGGGTCTCGCCAAGGAGACGTTCGAGAATGATATCGAGGGCGGCGCGGGCATCCTCGCGGGCGTCTACAACGGCCTTTTGCCCGTCGGCGGGGTCGCCAAGGACAAGCTCGCGAACCTCGTCCGGACCGAGCTGAACGACGTCATGTCCAAGGCGATGCGCGGCGAGTTCGGGCGCAGGGGCGTCACGGCCGACGAGATACGCGCGCGCATCCGCCGCGACGTCGTCAAGCCCTTCGTCGAGAAGCGCACGGCGCTGCTCGCCCCGCTCAAGGCCGTTCCCTTCGCCTCCCCCGCCGAGCGCAACGCCTTCCTCGGCTGGGCGGTGAACGCCGGCAAGCTCAAGCACTTCGAGGAGGTCGCCGGCGTCTACAAATCCAGCACGCGCCTCGCCGACGACCTCGCCGCGCTGCTGCGCTCCGGCGCCCCGCTCTCCGCGAAGGACCTCGTGGCGGTCTACAACGACTTCAACAAGGTCTGCCTGAAGGCCATCCGGGCGGACGTCACCGTGAACTACGCCGGTTCCATGGACGAGTACGGCCCGGACGACAGGAACACCGTCTTCGATCGTGGCGTCTCCGTGGCGCTGAGCCGCCTCGCGGCGCGCGTCTCCAGGGAGGACATGGCGCGCCTCGCCGCGCTCATGAAGTCCGACGCCGTCCAGGCTCTCTTCGTCGCCGCGCACTACGCCGCGGCCGCCGACGCGGGCCCGGACAGCGGCGAGGACCGGGGCGAGATGGGCACGTTCTGGGTGTTCGCCTCGTGCCTCTACCGCAACCTTCCCGCGCACTCCGGCGTCGCGCTCTCGGCGCCGAGCGCCCACAAGTGGAACTTCGGGATCATCCCGCCCGCCACTCGCCGCCTCATGCGCGACATCAACGCGCACCAGGCCCGCGCGATCTCCGTTCAGCACGCCGTCCCCGCTCCCACGTTCAAGCCGATTTCGGAGCCGACAAACGAGTTGCGCATGCCCCAGACGCGCGACGCGCGCAAGCGGTTCCTCGTCTCCATGCTCGGCATCTACCGCGATCACGAGCGCACGTTCGACAGGAAGACGAACTACCACGGGCGCACGCACGCGACGCGCGCGTTCACCTTCGGCACCGCCATGGCGAACATCCTCAAGGAGAAGGGGGCCGAGGTGGACGTGAACGCTGTCGCGCTCGCTGCCGCCGGCCACGACACCGGCCGCGCCGGCAACGGCGCCGACCGCCCCGAATGGGAGGCGGCCTCCGCCGACAACACCGTCAAGGCCGTCAACGCGCAGTTCCGCGACGCCGCCGGTGACGGATGGTGCGAAGACCTCAAGAACAACGTCACGGCCAAGGACGGCCCCGAGGGCGACAAGTTCCGCACGATCGAGGGGTATCTCTTCAAGTCCGCCGATTCGCTCGACTACGTGCGCCTCGGCGATATGGACAAGAAGTTCCTGCCGTTCCTGAGGGATCCGCTGATCCTCCCCAACGGCGAACTTCTGATGCCGGACGAGGGGCTGCGCGACCGGCTCGTGGCCGAAGCGGAGAAGCTTTCTGCGCTCACCTCGCCGCGCGTCCGCATCACGCGGGAGGCGAACCGGATGCTCATGGAGATCGTCACGATGCGCCCCGGCCCCGAACGCGACGCCAAGCAGCGCGAGATGCTCGAACTGCGCAAGCGTGGCGAACAGGAAGAAATCGCGCAGACCGAGACGCTGGACGACGCGCAGGTCGTCGAGATGGTGGAGAACGCCATCCGCGAGAACCCCGCCGACTTCCCGCTGCTCACCAAGTATTATCTCAACGCATAGCAAATATCTTGATTTCCGTCCGTTTTTTTGCGACAATATAGGAGTTCATTGGACGCAAAAGGATGAAAACCGAGAAGACTATAACCGGAGAAGTCGATCCGGACGTGCTCGACTACACGGTCGGCGACGACCCTGTGCTCGATATGGATCTGGTGACGTGGGACTGCCTTGGCACGGCGGCCCACGTGACGATGCTTTCTGAAATGCCTGTAACGCCCCCGGTCGTCACGAAGGAAGAGGCTGTGCTTGTGCGCAAGGCTCTTGGCGACGTCATTGCCGCTGCAAAGGCGGGAAATTTTACGATCGAGGAGTCTGACCAGGACGTTCATATGGCCGTCGAGCGGCGTCTTACGGAGGTGCTGGGCGATTTGGGCAAAAAGATCCACACCGGCAGAAGCCGCAACGATCAGGTAGCAGTGGACGTGCGGTTGCACATCAAGGATCAATTGCACGGCCTTATGGCCGAAATTGCCGCCCTTGCGCATTCGCTTGTTGCGTTCGGCAGGGCGCACGACCGCGTTCCGATGGTCGGCCGCACGCATCTTCAGCCCGCCATGCCCAGTTCCGTGGGAGTTTGGGCTACGGGGCACGCGGAGATGATTCTCGACCAGTCCGTGAATCTCGAGGCGGCTTACGCTATGAACGATTTGTGTCCGCTCGGTTCCGCCGCAGGCTACGGCGTGCCGCTTCCGCTGGATCGCAGGCGCACTAGCGATTTACTGGGGTTCGCGCGCCCGCTGCACAACGTGTTCGGCGCGTCGATGGCGCGCGGCGAGGACGAGGCCGCGCTCCTTTCGGCGCTTGCGCAGTTGATGGCCGTCCTCTCGCGCCTTGCGGAGGATGTCATTCTTTTTTCCATGCCGGAGTTCGGGTATTTCACTCTTCCGCGCGCGTACTGCACAGGTTCTTCCATCATGCCGCAGAAATACAATCCCGATGTGCTGGAACTCGTGCGCTCCAAGACCGCGCAGGTTCTCGGCCTCGCCACGGCATCTCTTTCGCTGCTGCACGCCATGCCCGGCGGATACAACCGCGACCTTCAGGACTGCAAGGGGCTTTACATGAAGGGGATTGCCATCACGCGCACCACGTTGCGCATTCTTGCCAAGTTCGTGGACGGCATGGGGGTGGACGAGGCGCGTCTCCGCGCCGGTTTCATTCCCGGCGTGTTTGCCACGGACGTTGCGCTGCGCAAGGTCGCGTCCGGAACGCCGTGGCGCGAGGCGTACCATCAGGTGCGCGACAACCTGGAGGCGCTTTCGGCGGAAGACCCGGACGCGGCTGTGGCGGCGAAGACGCACGAAGGAGCCACGTCCGGGCTTGACTGGGACATGTACGAAGCCAGGATAGACGGTCTCTCGGCAAAGTCGTCCGCCCTCGCCGCGGCCTTCGAGGCAAAGCGCGTGGCGCTCCTTGGCTGCTGATCCATTATTTATTTGATCGAGGAAAATTCATGAACGAAGCAACGTTGAACGAAGCAGGAACGACTTTGGCTGCGGCCTGGAGGAGCGGCGGGCCGCTCATGTGGGTGCTGGCGGGTCTTTCCGTGATCGCCCTTGCGGTGATACTCTATCTCCTTCTCGCCCACAGACGCGGTGCTCTGGCGCCGCGCGCCTTGATAAGCGACGTGTTCAGTCGCTTGCAGACCGGCGACCACGGCGAGGCCAGGCGGCTGTGCCAGCGCCGTCCGTGCGCGTTTGCGGCGCTGGCGCTCGCAGGGCTTGACGCCGTTCGCGGAACGCCGCAGGGAGTGAAGCCGCCTGTCGCGGAGGCTATCGAGACCACCGGAGCGCACATTGCGGAGCGGCTGCAGGCCTCGGTAGACTGGCTTGCCGATCTTGCGGCGATTGCGCCGCTCGTTGGGTTGCTCGGCACGGTGCTTGGAATGTACCAGGCGTTCGCCGGCATCGCGTCCGGCCCGGTCGCCAACGCCCGCCCGGTGGTGCTTGCCGAGGGCGTGTCTCAGGCCATTGTCACGACCGTGTTCGGCCTCGTGGTGGCCATTCCGTGTCTCGTATTCCACGCTATGCTGCGCCGTCGCACGGCAAAGCGCATCGCGGGGCTGGAGTCGCTCGCAATTGCGCTGGAGAAGGCGTTCGCATGAATTTCAGGAAAAACAGGCGGAGTCACGCGGCCGCGCTGCAGATGTCCTCGCTGATGGACGTCGTGTTTCTGCTGCTGTGTTTTTTCATGTCCGCCAACGAGTTTTCCCGCTGGGAAACGGAGGTTGGCATAACGTTGCCCACGGCCAAAAGCGCGACGGTTCCCGGACGCATGCCCGGCGAAATCATCCTCAATTTGGACGCGAAGGGCGACGTGACCGTGAACGGCGCGAAGCTCTCGCTGGTCGATGTGACGGAGCGCCTTGCCCGCATCGCGGAGAACTTTCCGGGGCAGCCTGTCATAATCAGGGCGGACAAATCATCCTCCTACGAGACGCTCATGGCCTTGATAGACGCGTGCCGCACGGCCAACGTGTGGAATTTTTCGCTGGCCACGAAGGACGAAAAGAAAGAAGGTAAATAAGTCCATGGAAAACATCTCGATTGCATTTCGCCTTGTCGCCGCCGTGCTTGCCGTCGCCCCGTTTGCGCTCCGGGCGGACCATTTCAACGGCGGACGCACCGTGCCCGTACACCGTATTGCGCCTCTCGACGCCGAGGGGGACAAGATTTCTCCGTCCGCGAATCTGCCGGAGCCGGTTTCCCAGGCGAAGACCTGTGCACAGTGCCACGACACGCACCTGATGGCCGGCGGTTCGCATTTTCGCACGGGGCTTGACACCAACGACGCGCCGGAGTCCGTCGCGGTCGAGCCGTGGTTCTGGGCGGACGAGCGTACCGGCACTTCGATTCCACTGTCGCTGCACGGCCAGGCCGGCGCGTTTCGTCCTGGAGATTTGGGTCTTTCATGCTGGCAGTGGACGAAGATGTTCGGACGGTCTTTCCCCGGCGGCGGCGTCGGCAGCGACCCGCGCGCGACAGGCGAGGCGGCGGGCGACAGGCAGCGCTGGTTCGTGACCGGGCCGCTCGGCCCCAACTGTCTCGCCTGCCACCAGCAGAACGGCTATGATTCAAGCGAATGGGCCCGCCAGGTGTTGCGCGAGAACTTCGCGGGCGCGGCTACAGCCGCGAGCGGACTCGGCGCCGTCGAGGGCATGAACGAGCGCCTTGAAGGCTCGTGGGACGGTCTTCGCGCCGAAAATCCGGACGATCATCTTTTCAAGGTGCCGGAGAAAACCATCTACGACATGCGCCGGTTTGATTCCAAAAACCGCTGCGTGTTCGACGTGGGGCGCCCCAAAAGCGAAAACTGCCTTGCCTGCCACGC
>JAFPNP010000360.1 GCA_017411125.1 Kiritimatiellia bacterium | reverse complement strand
GATGACTATCCTCTCCGCGGCAGCCGTTGCCGCCTACCTCGGCGTCCTCTGCGCCATCAGCCCCTGTCCGCTCGCCACGAACATAGCCGCCGTCGGATTCGTCTCGCGTGGTCTTTCGCCCGTACGGACGCTTCTTGGCGGACTGCTTTACGCCACCGGGCGCGCCGCCGTCTATGTGCTGATTGCCGTTGCGCTCGTCAGCGGCATCGCCGCCGCACCGGAACTCTCACACGTCCTCCAGAAGCACATGAATCGCGCAATGGGGCCGATTCTCGTCATCGTCGCAACGGTGCTGCTGGGACTGATTCCTTTGCCGTCTTTTGGCACAGGTCGTTTCTCCGCCGTACAGAAGCGCTTAGCGAACAGTGGTTTCACTGGAGCGTTTCTACTTGGCGCGTGTTTTGCACTGGCGTTCTGTCCGACATCCGCCGCTCTTTACTTCGGTTCGCTCATGCCGCTTGCCATCGACCACGGCTCGTCATTATTGCTCCCCTCGATCTTCGGCATCGCATCTGCTCTCCCCGTGGTGGCGACCGCAGTGCTGATCGCAGCCGGCGTGCGGAAAGTTGGCGCGCTATTCGGACGCATTACCGCACTTGAAAAATGGCTCCGCCTTGTAACCGGCGTCGTTTTCCTCGTCATTGGCGTAGGATTGACACTGAAGGCCATGTTATAGCAACGATTAATTACCGTTCGATTGGATGGTAGTTGCCGTAGCAGAAGAGCGACTTGTCCGCGCCGTGCGCCAGCGCAAACACATACCGGCAGATGAGTCTCGCCCAATGTCAGCCGAGGGCGGCAGACAGTATTTCGGGTTCAAGCAGAAAAGGGATGAGGCCGACGTGCATAATCCCGTCGTCGTCCTGCATGGGACGCATATATCCGCTGCGGACGACGATCTTTCCGAAAAAGTCCCCTGTCTTCTTCAGCGGCAGCGTTTCTCTTTCCGCCTGCTTCTTGCCGTCCATGCTGAACGCACTTTGTATGTAGAGTTTCCGGGAGCCCGAATTCACGATAAAGTCGATCTCATGGTTCCTGGTTATGCGCTCGCCGCCTTTTCTGGTCGTGATCTGCACCACGCCGACGTCGACCGCATACCCTCTCCTGACAAGTTCGTTCCATATTGCATTCTCCATCAGATGCGGAAACTCTATCTCACGGAAGTTGAGGCGTGCGTTCCGCAGCCCAAGGTCCTCGCAGTAGAACTTGCACGGGAACTCAAGGTGCTTCTTACCCCGCACATCCCATCTTGACGCCTTCGAGAAGAGAAAGGCGTCTTCCATGTATTTGAGATATTTGCCGAAAGTTCGGTTCGTCGTCCTGAGGTGGGACTGCGAATCAAGCGTGTTGACAAGCTTGTTGGGGTTTGTCAGACTGCCCGTCGCGCTCGCGAGCACGTCGAGCGTTGCGGTCAGAATCGCGTCGTCTTTCAGGCTGTGCCGCTCGACGATGTCTTTGATGTAGATGCTCGAGAAAAGGTCTTTGAGGATTTTCTCTTTGCCGGAGGCACCAGGTTCAAGCGCGACAAGCGGCATTCCTCCCCATACGAGGTATTCTTCCAGCGCCTCCTGCTTGTCTTTCCCGGAGACGCCGAGGTACTCCGCGAACGAAAGCGGATGGACTCGGATTTCATCGCCGCGCCCCCTGAATTCGGTCGCGACGTCACTTGAGAGCATCTTTGAATTCGACCCTGTGACATAGACGTCGACGTCCTCCATCTTCCGGAATTCGTTGAGAACATCGTAAAAGGTGACGTAGCACGATTCCCGGTCCTCTTTGGCGACGGATTTCAGATCCACGCCCGGAGCGAGAACCTTGCGGGAAAACTGTATCTCGTCTATGAGCACGTACTTCATGCCCCTGCGCCCCTTGATGGCGTCGCTGATGTGCCTGCTGAGGAGCAGCGGATCGCGCAGATGCTGGAATTTTCGCTCGTCCAGTGCGATCTCGACAATGTTGCCGGGCTTTACTCCGTTCTGAAGTAGGTGCCTCTTGAAGAGATTGAACAGAAGATAGCTCTTCCCGCACCGCCGGATGCCGGTTATGACCTTGACCAGCTCGCCGCCCATTCGGGATACGAGCTTTGACAAATAGAAGTTTCTTTCGATTTCCATGTGTGCAATCCATGTTGACTTGTCAAGTCAATTTTTACACCGATATTTTACCAAAAGTCGGCGGCAAATACAAGGGGCCCATCTGGTCAGGTGTAAAAAGTAGATTGCCTTGTCAGTCTAAATGTGACACGGGTGGCCAGCGTTATCTAATCAGTGGCAACGGCCGTGGACGCGGCGAGGACAGTTTCCCCCTTTCGCGCCGCCTACACCGAGGCAGCGGTAGCAGATTTCGTTTTCGAGCGGTGCGCCAGTGAAGTAGGCGTCGAGATTGGCAAGCGTCGTCTCGGCGATGTTGGCAAGCGCCTCATGCGTGAGAAACGCCTGATGCGAGGTGACGATCACGTTCGGCAACGAGACCAAGAGCGAGAGCGTTTTGTTCTGGCGCGTCACGTCAGAGCGATCCTCGTAGAACCATTCGCTCTCCTCTTCGTACACGTCCAACCCCGCCGCCCCGACCGTGCCATCGCGTAACGCCGCCAACAACGCCTCCGAATCGACGAGTCCGCCGCGCGACGTGTTGATGAGCGTGAAGCCGCGCTTTGCCTTGGCAAGCGCCTCCGTGTTGATGAGATGCTTGGTCTCGGGCAAAAGCGGACAATGCAGCGAAACAACGTCCGACTCCGCGAG
>JAFPNP010000359.1 GCA_017411125.1 Kiritimatiellia bacterium | reverse complement strand
TTTCGCCGGGGCGGCGCGGTTGTGGTATAATATCCCTCCCATGGAGAAGATAGACCTGGCAATGCAGAAAGCCGCCGTCCTGACGGAAGCGTTGCCCTACATTCAGGATTTCAGCGGCTCGACCGTGCTGGTGAAGGTCGGAGGCAGCGTGATGGAGAACGAGGAGAATCTCGTCTCGCTGCTTTCGGACATCGCCTTCATGGACGCCGTCGGAATGCGCGTCGTGCTGGTGCACGGCGGCGGCAAGGCGATTTCGAAAGCGCTCAAGGAGAGCGGCCTCGTGCCGAAGTTCGTGGACGGCCTCCGCGTGACGGACGAGCCGACGATGGAGATCGTGCGCCACACCCTGAACAACGTGGTGAACGCCGACCTCGTCGAAAAGCTGCGGTCGTTCAAGACGAACGCCCGGCCGCTCCACGGCAACTGGATGTTCACCGCCACGAAAATCGCAACGCCCGACCGCGGCTACGTCGGCGAACCGACGGCGGTCGACACGCGCGCCGTGCGCGAAATGCTCGACGCGGGAATCGTCCCCGTCGTCACGCCTCTCGGCACCGGCGCCGACGGGCATCTCTACAACGTCAATGCCGACAGCGCCGCCGCCGCTCTCGCAAAGGCGCTGAAAGTGCGCAAGTTCGCAGTCGTCTCGGACGTGCCCGGACTTCTCCGGGATCCGTCCGACCCTGCGACGCTTCTGCCGACGCTGCACCTCTCAAGCGTCGCCAAACTCAAGGAAGAGGGTGTGATCGCGGGCGGAATGCTGCCCAAGATCGAAGGTTGCGAGGACGCGATCCGCTCCGGGGTGCGCAAAGTGCATCTCGTGGACGGGCGGATGCCGCACTCGCTGTTGTTGGAAATATTCACCCGCGAAGGGGTGGGAACGGAGATCACGGAATGAGCAAGAGCGAAGAAATCAAAAAGGTCTACAAACAGTACATGATGCCCACGTACGCACCGGACGTGGTGCTCGAAAAGGCGAAGGGGTCGCGCGTGTTCGGCGTGGACGGCAACCAGTACTACGATCTCACAAGCGGCATCGGCGTCCACAACATCGGCCACTGCCACCCCGAAGTGATAAAGGCGGTGCAGGCCCAGGTGGAGACGCTCGGGCACTGCTCGAACCTCTTCATGCACGAAGGGCAGGCCCTGCTCGCGAAGAAGCTCGTGGAGCTGTCGGAGCTCGGAGGCAAGGTGTTCTTCTGCAACTCCGGCGCGGAGGCGAACGAAGCGGCGATCAAGCTCGCTCGCCGCTGGGGCTCCCAGAACGGCGGACGCTACGAGGTCGTGACGATGCGCAACAGCTTCCACGGCCGCACGCTCGCGACGATCACGGCCACGGGGCAGGACTGGTGCCAGCAGGGCTACGAGCCGCTTCCGGTCGGCTTCGCATACGCGGATTTCAACGACATCGAATCCGTAAAGGCCGCCGTCACGGACAAGACGGTCGCGATAATGCTCGAGGCCGTGCAGGGCGAAGGCGGAGTGAACCCGGCGACGGAGAAGTTCATGGCCGGCGTCCGCGCCCTGTGCGACGAAAAGAACCTCATCATGATCTGCGACGAAGTGCAGTGCGGCATGGGCCGCACGGGCAAGTGGTGGGGATGGCAGAACTTCGGCGTGAAGCCCGATCTCTTCACCGTCGCGAAGTCCATCGCCGACGGCATCCCGATGGGCGCGCTCGTCTCGAACGCGAAGTTCGCCGACGTGTTCACGCCCGGCAGCCACGCTTCCACGTTCGGCGGCAACCCCGTGGCCTGCGCCGCCGCGCTCGCCACCATCGGCGTGATCGAGAAGTACGACCTCCTCGGCGCCGCCGTGAAGAAGGGCGAGATGCTCAAGGCCGCCCTGGAATCGTTCGTGGAGAAATACGACCAGATTCTCGACGTGCGCGGCCTCGGCCTCATGCTCGGCATGGTGACGGAGGGCCCCGCCAAGGAAATCGCGCAGGCGTTCGCGGACGGCGGCGTGCTCGTATGCACGGCCGGCGAACACGTAGTGCGCTTCCTCCCGACGCTGTCGATGAAGGACAGCCATCTCGAAGAGGCCGTCGAAATGATGGGCGAGTCGCTCGACGAGCTGTTCGGCGTCGCCGAGTGACGCCGCATGGCGCGGCGCGTTGTTCTCAACGCGCTGCGCCGCGTCCGGCGAGCAAGCCGAGCGAGACGAGCGTCACCACGAGCGAACTGCCGCCCAGCGAAACGAGCGGAAGCGGAATGCCCGTCATCGGCACGGCGTTAAGCACTCCGCCGATGTTGAGCAGCGTCTGCACCGCGATGCCTGCCGAAATCCCTGTTGCGACAAGAGCCTCGCCCTGTCTCCCGCCGCGCTGCAGCCGCGCGGCGGCGGCAAGTCCGCGGACGATTATCAAGCCGTAAAGCGCAAGCACGAATGCGCACGCCACAAGCCCGCGTTCTTCCGCCAAGGCCGTGTAGACGAAATCGCTTGCGACGATCGGAACGTTCTCCACGTCGCCAAGCCCGCCTCCGACGCCCGTCCAGCCTCCGCTCACGACAGCCGTCAATCCCTGGAG
>JAFPNP010000358.1 GCA_017411125.1 Kiritimatiellia bacterium | reverse complement strand
GTCCGCGGCTTTCCGGGCCGAATGTCTCGTCCTGCGTGCGAAGATACCACTGAGCGCTCATCTACGCCTGCCCCCTGCCAGCTATTTTCCCAACCTGAAAAATTTCTTCACTCCGGAAGCGCCCATGCGCGCCAACTCCTGCTGCGCACGACGCTCCAACTCCGCCAGCGCGTTCTGCGACGGGCCGTCGGTAAACGGCGGAGCGAACGCCTGGCGGGCTACGGCAGGCGGAACTTCGTTCGCCACGACTTCCGGCTCTATAACTTCCGTCTTCCACTCCCGGTCGTGAATCGCGTCGCGCTGGGCAAGTTGCTCCTTGAGGAGGACGAGTTCCGCATCCCTGCCGGCAAGTTTGTCCACAAGAGCGGACTTTTCCTCGTCGCGGCGCGCAATCTCGCTTGCGCTCTGCTGAAGCTGGGCGTCGCGGCCCTGGACAGCCTTGGCAAAATCCGCCAGCTGCACATCGCGCTGCTTGAGAGCGGCGTTCATCTCGGCAATACGGTCGTCGCGCTCGCGAATGGCTTTCTGCCCTGCGGCGAGCTGGAGGTCTTTCTTCGCGGAAAGCCTCTGTGCCTCGGCTATCGTCGCGTCCTTCTGCGCCAGTTCCGCGTCCTTGGCGGCGAGCGCGGCTTCCAGCGAACGGATGCGCTCCTGCGCAGCGCCGCGATCGTCCTGGAAGAATCTGGCGGAAGGAGACAGCGAGCCCGTCTTTACAAGGTCGTCCAGCACGGCCCGGTGCGTAGGACCGTAAAACTGGCCGGCGTTGTTCTCCACGACCCAATTCATCTCCAACTCCGGACGAAGAGGCGCAACAACCCAGTTGACCAAATCGGACGAAATCCCGGCAAGCGGCTCCACGCGCCCGTCCTTGACCCAACCCTTCAGGGTTTCGATATCAATCGGGCCGAACACCTTGCCGGCGGTGTTCCGAACGTAAAGCTTCTCATCCATGGCACGTCATCCGAGCATGGCCGCCGTCGCATCCAGCGAAGGAATGTCGGAGACGTTCGCCGTGACCAGCGAAGCGTCGATCTTCTTGACAAGGCCGGACAGCACCTTGCCCGGCCCGAACTCCACGAAGCGCGTGCAGCCGAGGGACTTTGCCGCCTCGACGTCTGCGGCCCAGTTCGTGGTCTGCGTGACCTGCTCCAGCATGAGCGCCTTTATCTCGCCCGGATCGGACGAATGGGGCTTGCCGGTGACATTGGAGAGCACTGGGAACTTCGGAGCGTTCCATTTCACCTCGTCCAACACCGGCGCAAGCTTCTCGCGCGCCGGAGCCATGAACGGAGAATGGAACGCGCCGGCGGTCGCAAGCGGTATCGCGCGTTTGACGCCAAGTTCCTTCGCGATCTCCGCCGCTTTGGCAACGGCCTCCTTGGATCCGGAAAGCACCTGCTGCGCGGCGGAGTTCACGTTGGCGACGGTGCAGCCAGTTCTCGCGCAAAGTTCATCAAGCTGCGCGGCGGACGCGCCCACTATCGCGATCATGCCGGACGGCGTCGCAGCGCACGCCTCCTGCATGAAGCGCCCGCGCGCCTCAAGCACCGCAAGCGTAGCGTCAAAGTCGAGAACTCCGGCAGCGCAAAGGGCGCTCCACTCGCCGAGCGAAAGCCCGGCCGCGCAGGCAAAGGAAACAGCCCGCTTTTTCTGCAATGCGCGAAACGCGGCGCAGCTGACAACGAATATCGCCGGCTGACAGACGTTCGACTTGGTAAGTTCCTCCGCAGGGCCTTCGAAACACGCCTTCTTCAAGTCGAACCCAAGAACGGAGTTCGCCTTGTCGAAAAGGGCCATGGTCTCGGCATCGGCCTCGGCGAAGTCCTTGCCCATGCCGGGCACCTGTGCGCCCTGGCCAGCGAATATGCAGCAGTCTGACATTTTCAATCCTCTTTTCATGTTGCGAAAGACGGCTCTATGATACCATATTCGACAGCGCTATGCAATCAGCGCCCAATGCGGAAGAGGAGTGCGGATTTCCATATCGTCGCCGGATGCGGGATGGTGGAAAGCGGCCGCAACGGCGTGGAGGCAGTGTCCCGCCATGCCCTCGACGGCAAACGCTCCGTACAGGCGGTCGTTCACGATATGCATTCCGGCAAAAGAGAGCTGGGCTCGAATCTGATGCGTCACACCCGTGTAGATTATTATCTCAAGCAAAGTGCGTTCCTCGTTCCCGCAAGAAGTGCGGCCGATCGGAACATATCGCGTGACGGCGTGCAACGGAGCGGCCTTCACGCGCTGCCTGGCGCGGCGCACGTCTATCATGCGGCAGAAGGGAAGCGTGGGATCATGCACGAGATCGTTCTCAAGCGTACCGCCGACGGCCACGGAGCCTTCGACAAGGGCGAGATACGTCTTCTTGACGGTCTGGGCAGCGAACTGTCCGCGCAAGGCTTCGAAAACGGCTTGCGTCCGGGCGACGAGGACGAGACCAGAGGTGTCCGCGTCTATCCGATGCAAAGCGCCGGCCATGAGCGGCTGGTCGCCTATCTCCCGCACTTCGGGCCAGCGAGCTACGACGCCATTCATGAGCGTGCCGGTCTCGCGGCAGGTGAGCGGCTGCACCGGCTGGGCCGCAGGCTTGTCGAACGCAAGAAGCGAAGCGTCTTCGAAAACGCAACGCACCTGCACTGCGGGATTCGGCGCCACGCGGTTGTCGGCGGCCTCGGCGAGGCGACGCACGAGCACCGTCTCGCCTCCGCGAAGTTTCATTCCTTTTATGGCAGGCCGCCCGTCTACGACAACATCGCCAGCAGCACAGGCATCGCGGCAGAAAGCGCGCGTGGACGAGGGGAATTGCGCCAACAAGGCGGCGTCCAGCCGAACGCCGCCCTGCTTCACGGTAAAAGACCGTCCGTCAATCATGCGGATCAATCATCTGCGCCGGCAGCGGACCGAGACTTTCCCAGCCTTGGTTCGTCGCCCACGGCAAATCCGAATCGGCGGCCGTATCCGCTATGCAGCCTGAAAGGCCGAACAGGAACAGCACGGCGAGCGCCGCAAACAGCCATTTAATCGGGTATGACAACATCGCCTTCCTTGATCGGGGTCTGAAGCCAATCGGGCAGGACGTCCGCCGTAACAAAATCGGAATTAGGCGTCCACTGGCGCAAACGGAGTTTGCCCACGATCTTGCGCTTGTTCTTCCCGTCCTTGCCCTTCTCGTCGCGGCACACGAGCATTTCAAGCATCGGCAGCACGCCATTGCGGTCCGCGCCGAGCAATTCATCCAGTACGGCCTTCTCGAAAGCAATCACGACAAACGACGCCTCCACCCTGGCAATCTTGCCCTTGTCGCCGCTCGACATCGCCCCTTTCACGGCAGAATTCGGCGCAGCGGACTTTGGCGCGGAAGCAGTCTGGGTCTTGAGAAGGTTCGTGAGGTTTGCAACCTTCTTCCTTTCCTTTTCGAGATCTTCCTTCACGGACTCGGTCTCGTCCTTCGCAGAAGCTACCTCGTCCTTGAGCGATGTCACCTCCGCCTTCAACTCGTCATTCTCGGATTTTGATTTCTTCAGCTGCCCCTGAAGTTCCTCTTTCCCTTTCGACAGAGTCTCTATCTCCTTGTTCTTCTGCTCCACGTCCAGCTTGGCCCGGCGCAACTGCGGCGGCAGCTTGTTGTACTCGGCCACGAGATCCTGAAGGCGGGTGCGCATCTTCCGGAGCTCCTCGCGCGTGGCATTGAGGTTCTCCAGTTGCTTGCTCGCCCGGTTCTGCACAACCTCGATCAAATCCTGGGCCGTGTTCTTGCCGGTGGTCTGATACTTGTCGGGGTTCGCGGCGTCACGCACGCGGTTGCCCTCGGAATCCAGAAAGTACAACCTGCGGAGCTGGCCAGACTCCTTGCTTCCCCAGCGAAGGAGCTTCTGTCCGTCCCGTTCGAACTTCGCGGGATAATCTTTAAGAAGATTGTCCCAGGCGATGTCGTCGACCTCCTGCGCCTCGATGGGAGAATCGTCCTTCTTCGCTTCTGGTACGTCGCCGCTCGCGTCGTCCTTGGCATCCTCCGCCTCGACATACGACGAAAGCTTGACGATGCAGTCGCGAAGCTGGCTATTGCTTTCTTTCAGCAATTCCTTCTTGTCGTATAGATTGATCTCGAAATACAACGCGACTCCGGCCACAGCCAAAATCACGTAAACGAGCGCATGTACTGCCTTGTTCATCCTTTTTTCTCTTTCCTTCAAACCGGTTCCGGATAGCGCGGCATCTGCACCACGCCGTCACGGCATACTAGAATAATGGAAATTCGTCAGTAAAGCAACAGTAAAATGACAAAAAATTACAAGCGCATCCCGAACGTCATTCGGCAATTCCGCCGCCAAGCGCCTTGTAGAGGGCGATCAAATCGGTCGTAATCTTGCCTCGGCTGATCGTAAGCGCTTCCTCTAGAGTGAGCAAAGAGCGTTGCGCGTCCAACACGTTGTTGAAGTCCGCAAGACCGTTTTTATACAAGTCCTGAGAAATATTCACCGCGTCCTGCGCGGCCTTCACGGCTCCCTTCAGCGACTGGTGGCGATGATACTCCTGCGTGTAGGCGCTGTATGCGTTGCGTGCCTCGCCGTATGCGTTCTGCAGGGCGAGTTCGTACTTGTAAGCCGCCTCGGAGAGCTTCGACTCCTCGGCCTTCATCGCCGCCACGAGGTTTCCGCCCTGGAAGATGGGCCAACGGAACGCCGGACCGATAGACCCCATGAAGGCGTCGCGCCGGAAGAACTTTCCGGCCTCCACGCTGTCAAGGCCGATGGAGCCGTTGATGTAGAACTTGGGGAAGAGCTGCGCGGTGGCCACGCCGACGGCGGCAGACTGGGCGGCAAGCGAACGCTCGGCGACGCGAACATCCGGGCGGCGGCGTATCGCGTCGATCGGAAGCGACGCGATACGCTGCGGGGCGATGAGCCAGTCGCGTTGCGGCAGCGGACGCAGCAAACCGTGCAGCGCTCCGGGCATTTTCCCGGAGAGAATCGCAATCGCGTTCATCAGCTGCTCCTCGTTCGCATGAAGATTCGGCAGGGAGGCGCGGGTCTGCTCCACATTGTACTTCGCCTGGTTGACGGCGAGCTCGTCGCCAATGCCGCTATCCAGCCGCGACTTAAGAATGTCGTAGGTCTCGCTCTGCAGCTTGAGGTTCGCGCGCGCCACGTTGAGACGCTCCTGCACGGTGCGCAGCTGCACATAAGTGCTTGCAATCTCGGCAGTGAGCGAAACCCAGGCATCCTCCACCGTGCAAAGAGAGGCCTCGAGCGCAGCGCCGGCCGCCTCGTGCGCGCGGCGCGTGCCGCCGAAGAGATCTATTTCCCACGAGGCGTCGAAACCACTGTTCCAGAGGTCGCCGTGATACGCCTTGCCGGTAGCCACGCGTGAACTGGTGAAGCGGTGTGCGCCGGAACGCGTGTACGTGCCGTCCATCGTCACGCTCGGCAGAAAGGCCGCCGTCGCGCCGACGAGCGCCCAGCGCGCCTGCACGAGGCGCTCCTGCGCCATGAGGAAGGAAAGGTTGTTCGAAACAGCCGCTTCGACGAGGTTGGTCAACACGTCGTCGTTGAACTGCGTCCACCAGGCGCGTATCGACGCAGCGGTTATCTCCATGCGCGGATCTGCGTTGGTGGCGGCGGGCTCGAGCTCGCCGGTCGCGGTCTTGTTCGTCGTCGGATAGCCGGCGTCTGGCGGCGGCATGTCGGCGGCATTTATCTCCGGCTCCTTGTAGTCCGGCCCCACGGCCCAGAAGTGCGAGCAGCCGCACAGCAACAATCCCATTGCGCCTGCGGCGGCGCAGCCTACTGCGAACTTGTTCTTTTCCATTGTCTTGTCGTCCTTCGTTATTCCTTTAATTCGTATTCTGTTCTGCATGGATACGGATCATCTTCCGGCGGCCTCTTTCGCACGCGCCTTCAGCTGGCGGCGGCGTTCGCCCGCGACAGAGATGTATGCGAACACGCGCTTGATGCGTTCGCGCCACGTCTGGAAGAGCGCGTAGAGACCGGGCACGAGCAGGATGCCGAACGCGACGGACGCGAACATTCCCCAGAACTCGGTCGTGCCGAGGTGGTTGCGGCTGGACGCGCCGGCGCCCGTCGTTATCATCATCGGCAAAGTACCGAGAAGCGTCGTGAGCGCCGTCATCAAAAGCGCGCGAAGACGCTCGCCGGCGGCGGCGGCAGCCGCATCAACTATCGAAAAGCCTTCGTTCTCGTGCTTGTCCTTCGCGAACTCCACGAGCAGGATGGCGTTCTTGGATGCGAGGCCGACCAGCAAGACCAGACCGAGCTGCGCGTAGATCGAAAGCGCATAGGGCTTTCCGGAAGCGTAGATTCCCCAATACTTCAAGCCCAGCAACGCTCCAAGCACCGCAACGAAAATAGAAAGCATCACCGGCATCGGAAT
>JAFPNP010000357.1 GCA_017411125.1 Kiritimatiellia bacterium | reverse complement strand
TGCCGCTCAACTCCTCCGGAATGCGCGGGCGGCGGAATTCGCCGACGAACGAAATCTCCGGCAGTCCGCGCACGTCCATCGTCGCAACCCATTCAGGCTTCGGCCACACGGCCCATGCGCCCGCCAAAGCCACGCACAAAAGAACAACCGCTGCCGAGATTGCGCGGCGGAGACGCCCCCAGCGCTGCCACGGAGCGACGCCCGCCGCCGAAAACTCCACTGCCATGCGGTCGATGCCGCATGCAAGACAGGCGCTGACGCGATGGTGCCCCTGCCGCAACGAATCGACAAGTCCGCTCGTGCGGCAGAGCATGACCACGATAGGCCTGTCGTCGCGGTAGCCGTCTTTCTTCAGGCTCTCAAGCAGCCTCGCCATGCTCAAAGCGCGGTCTTCGCCGTCGCGGCCGTGCGGATTGTGCATCGTGCGAATGGCGCGTTCGAGCTTCATCTTCCGCACGGACGCCGCCGAAATGTGGTACACGTGCGTGCCATGATAGCGATAACGGTTGCGGCACACCCGCACGAGAGTTCCCGGAAGATTCCACCGGGCGACGGACGGCTCGAATACCACGCGCACGTCCACCACGCCGCCGGCATGACGGGCGATCTCCTCCCGCCCGCGCACAAGCGCATCAGGGCAGCCGGGGCGTATCAGCAGCACGATGCGGTCCGGCGGAAGCTCCTGTTCGGGAATAGGCGCGCCGGCATAGTCGGGCACGTCTGCAAAATCCGCCGCCTCAAGCGGATAAACGTGTGAAGACCAGCCCAGACGCACGTTTCACCCTCCACGCCTCAAAGTTCGCAGTATGGCTTCACGGAACGAGTGTATATCGTGTGCGCCTGAATGATGGCAAGAATGGCGAACAGGGCGATCATCATCTCCCCGCCTTCCTCGAAACACGTGCAGAACGAACCAAAGGAATTGGACACGATCTCGTCTTTCCCAAGCCCATGCGCATGGCGGTACCAGGCCGGAAGCCTATCCATCACGGCCACCATCACGCCCGATCCTCCGAAGAAACACATGCTCCACGCCGCCGGGTGCAACCGGAAGAAACCCTTGAACAACGGCACGGCATAATAGGCGAGCAGAGCGGCGAACACGCCGAAGAACGCCCCGAAATAAAACAGCACGCACGCCTTGGCTGCAACGGGCGCGGCGCCGTTGGTGAGGAAGCGCATCTTGAACGGCGTTCCGGCGAGCGGAGAGCCGTCGGGCTTGACCAGTCCATGCACGCTGCCGTCGGCCCCTACCACGGACGGAAACAAATGCTGCATCGCGGCCAGATGCCAATCCAGTTCCTTCGCGACGGCCATGAACGCGACGCACGAGACGGCGGCG
This sequence comes from Kiritimatiellia bacterium, assembly GCA_017411125.1. Lineage (GTDB taxonomy): Bacteria > Verrucomicrobiota > Kiritimatiellia > RFP12 > UBA1067 > RUG572. Next base: position 11,188 of record JAFPNP010000357.1, on the reverse strand, counting down.
CACAGCAGCGCCCGACGGCGGCGGGATCCGGTGAAAGGACACTTCCACCACACGAGCGGTATGATTGCGGCGTAAAACGGAATGGTGGCCAGCTCGAACACGGAACGGCCGTCCTGGTCGAACGCCTGGCGCAACGCAACCGGCTCCATGGAAAGCCACGTTGCAAACAATGCGGCCACGCACACGGCGAATAAGACGGGCGCAGCCCAAAACGACTTTGCAGGCGAGAAACTCATAGCCAATATGATAGCATTTTCACATCCTCAAGGCAAGAGATAAAGCGACTCTGCCGGACAAACCGAAAGGCCCGGCATTGCTGCCGGGCCTCCCAGTATATCACACTAATCAGTGAAAGTTGCTATCACTTGACCGTGCTCTTGAGCTCGATGCCGAACTCTGCGGCGGCTGCGACCACAACAGGAGCTTCATCCTTGTCGTCGAGCTCATACTTGAAGGTATCCTTCTGGAGGTCGGCAATCCACTCGGCGTCGTTAAGACGATCCTCAGCCTTGATGATCGTGGCGAGATCTTTCCAAGCCTTGATGTTGGACGCCTTGATGGCAAGCAGGTCATCCCACTTCGCAACGTTAGCCTTGACGTCATCGACATTCGCCTTGTAGTAGTCATCCCACGCCTTCTGATCGAACGGCGGAAGTGCATAGTCGCCTGTAAGCGAAGCAACCACACCTTCGTCAGCAAACACCTGCATGGCCGTCTTAGCTTCCGCGATATCGTCGTTCAACTTTTGGATCGCCTTTTCCTGACCGGGGATTTCTTCATTGTGGAAAGCATCAACCGTATATGCACCGCATTCGGCCTTGAACTCATTGAGCTTACCCTCAAGATCCTTCTGCTTGGCTTCGCTTGCGGCGATGTCCTTCTTGGCGACGAAATCCTGAACTTTCGCCAACGCAGCATTGTACTCCGCCTCGGCGACGTCGTTCGTAGCCTTGTACGCATCGGCATCCTTCTGCAGCTTGGCGACATCATTCGAAATCGTCTCGATTTCGCCCTGCCAGTAAGCAGTATCTGCCGACCCAGCCTCAATCAACGAGCGCTTGGCATCCTTGAGATCTTTCTTGCGAGCGTCCAAAAGCGCAGTTGCGTTGGTGTAGACCTCATACGCACCGCCGGCGCCCTTCCACGCGGTGTAGGTGTCGTTGGTGCCGTTTGCGAGGTCCGAACCGGCGGCAAGCTGAGCATTGCGCCACGTCTCGTTCGTGATCTGCGTGTAATTGTTGGTTTCGGCGATGAAATCCTTCGCGAAGGAAATATCGTCAAAACGCCTTTCATCGAACGCAACCATGTCGTCATACCTGACCTGGGCTGCTACGAGATCTGCCTGCGCCTTATCAAGAAGGTTCGAAACCGCAGCCACGGCGTTCGTCACGTTCTTGTCAAGAGCCTTGAGGTTTTTCTCGGCCCAGAACTTGGAGACTTTATATCCAATATAGTCCGTGACATCCTGCTGGTAACCGGTAACCGTGCGCTCGACGAGACCCTGATTGTTCGTGACGTCGTTGAGGTTGGCAACGGCTTCGGAAAGAACGTTGGTCGCAGCTTCGAGATCGGCAATGGCCTTCTTGAGCTCTTCATTGGCCTCGGTTGCAGCAGCGGCATCCGCCTGAGCGGCGGCAACCTTGTCGGCAGCGGCCTTGGCGTCGGCCTCGGCGGCGGCAACCTTCGCGGCAGCGGCTTCGACGTCGGCCTTGGCCGTGGCGAGTTCCGCAGCGGTCTTCTCGGCATCCGCCGTCAGCTCGGCGATCTTGGCGTCGGTGTCGGCCTTGCCGGCCATGACTTCAGCGGCGCTCTTCGCGCCATCGAGATAAGCCTTGACGGCGGCTTCCTGCGCCAGATTGGCCGCGACATCGGCAGCCTGCTTGGCAAGAGCGTCAAAAGACTTGGTGGAACGCTTCATCGTCCACGTTCCGGAAGCGGGGATGCCGCCCAACATGCCGGCCACCTGGCCGCTCGTGCTTCTCGCGCTGCCGAATCCGCCGGCGATCAGAATGCCATCGGGGCTGGACACGTCACCCCAAACGAGCTGTGCGTTCTGCGCCTTGTTGCTGCGGCCGTAGCTGGTCACGTTGTCCGTAGCGAACTCAACGTTCTTGAGGGCCGCGCCCTTGTTGTACCAGAAAGAATACTTTCCGGCAGTGCTGTCATCATAAGCGCCAACAATCTTGACGCTAGTCTTCTTGTTGTTGTCAACCGTCTTAAGCGAGAACTTAATGTCCCACACTTCGGCGTTGGCAACCATTCCCGCTGCCGCAACGGCAGTCAGTACTATGCTCTTTGTTGTCATTTTTACTCCTTAGTTTTGTTGTACAACTGCATCCGCCAAAGTGTCTATTCGGCGAACACGCGAACAGTATAACAAATCCGCGGCGGCAGGTCAATAGCCCAACTTTATTTTTTTCTCGTGTCAGCGCGATGGGGCGGATGTGATGCTGCACTATCTATACTGGAGTTTATCCATTTTGGGACGGCAAAAGTGCGACGCACCTCTGGAAATAGAGGCTGAAATGCGTTTGCAGACAAAGTGGAACGTCGATTTGGAAACAACAGAAACAACTTTCTTTTGCAACTTCCATTTACGCGCAGCCTAACCCGGCTGCGCTCGTTTGCAAAGCCAACACGGAGGTCGGCCCTCCCCTGTTTTGCAATCAGTTTTGCCGTTGGACGCGGCCTTGGCCCTCCGGTATCTACAATTGCGAGCCTATAGAGGGGGAATTATGAACCCATGGAGGGGGAATTATGAACCCTAAGGTTTACAATCGTAGAGGGGTACGGCAGACCTTCGCACTCTTGGCGGCTTTCCGTCCTCGCTTTCCTTCTGCTTCTGCACTTTTCTGCACTTCGTCTGCCTATCACGACCATCGTTTATCGACGGAACGCCATAAAAACAAGCTTTCTCACCTGGTGACAACAATTGACAACAACAAGAAGACTAGCGTCAAGATTGTTGGCGCTTATGATGACGTATCCGGAAAGTACGCTTTCGGGTATGACAAAGGCGCGGCCCTCACTTACGAGGAATTCGCCGTGGAGAACGTGACCGGCTACGGTCGCAGCAACAAGGCACAGAACGCACAGCTCGTCTGGGGTGAAGACATCTTCAACCCCAAAGGCATTCTGATCGCCGGCGGATTCGGCAGCGCGAGAAGCACAAGCGGCCAGGTGGCCGGCGTGCTGGACGGCGTTCCCGCAGCCGGAACGTGGACGATGAAGCGTTCGAGCAAGACTTTTGACGCCCTTGCGAAGTTCCAGGCCGACACGACGGCCAATAAGGAGCAGGAGGCGAAGGTCGCGGCATTCCGCAAGGATGCGTCCAGTTTCACCAAGGAGCTTGCGCAGCTCAGGGAAAACGCCGAGGCCACGGCTGCCGAACTCGCCGACCTGACAGAGCAGATTGCAGATGCGACGAAGGCCAAGGCCGATGCCGAAGCAGCCGCGAAGGATGCTGCTGACAAGGTTGCCGCCGCCGAGGCGACCGCCAAGGACGCTGCCGACAAGCTTGCCGCCGCTCAAGCGGACGCTACCGCCGCCCAAGCGGCCGCCGATGCCGCAGCCGACGCGACCAACGAGCTTCAGAAGGCCATTAACGACCTCGTAGAGGCGACCAATACGTTGTCCGAAGCAGCTGCCGAACTCGCCGACGTTTCAAGCAATGAAACTCTCGTCGCGCGTGTGATAAACGGCTATCAGACAGAAGTCCAGAACTATATTGGATTCTCCGTTGCGAAACTCGCGTATTCGGCTGAGTTTGAAACGGATGTCACAAATGCGGTGACCAAGGCCACAAACGACCTTGTCACGGCTCGGGCAGCCCTTGCTGACGCCAATATCGAGAAGGCGGCTATGAATCTGTACAAAACTGGCGAAACCAACAAGATTGCCTATGTGCAGCAAATCAAAGACTTGCTTAAAGATTACGAAATCTTGACAAACAAGACTTCCTCCACTTATACGGGCAAGCATAAGGACCTTCAGGAAGCAAAAGAAAATGCCGAAAAGGCGTGGAAAGAAGACACTTATGACAAAGATGGAAACATCGTTACCATGAGTCCGTATACCACCTATACCAACGCGGTAAATACGCGCAAAGATGCCGAGAAGAATCTTGCTGACTACAAGAACTCCATGGCTGGTACGGCATACGATACTGCGACGTATATTGCAACGGTCAATGCGCTGCAGGGCATTATTGACAATGCAAAGACTGCTGAAAAGACCGCCAAGGATGCGTCCGACACGGCGGAGGGTAAATTCAATACGGCACAGGCTGCTCTTGATGACTTTGAGGCAGGAACGGCGGCTACAAAGAATGCAGCCGATCGGGCCGAACTCAAGAAAAAGTACGATGCGCTCATCGCCAAATTCGACACGCTGGTCACCACCCCGAAGTGGGAGGCCGCAGTAAACGAATTGGACGGTAAGATTGCAGATCTGGTCGCAGATGTCAATACCGCAGAAGGGACGATGAACGCCTATGCAGCAGCAGAAGTTGTCACCGACCTTGATCCGAAGCTCCTTCCGACTTCGACGTCGAAACTCAGCCAGGAGAAGTACGACACCTACAGCAAAGCTGCGAAAGACAAAGCCGATAAAGACGCCAAGAGTATTAAGGAGATAGACGACCAGCTTGCCCAAGCGGAAACCAAAATCAAAAATTGGCTGAATCTCGCTACGATCATCAAGTTGGAGGCGGATAAACTTGTCAATGCCGAATACATTGCTAAGCTCCAGAAGAAGTTCGAGCTGGACAAGACCCTCTCTGACAAAGATAAAGCCCCTGTTGCGATTGAGGCGGCCGCCAAATGGGGCATCGAGCTCAAGAGCAAGGTCAAGTGATAGCAACTCTCACTGATTAGTGTGATACAACTGGAAGGCCCGGCAGCAATGCCGGGCCTTCCGGTTTGTCTGGCAGAGGCGTGTTATCTGGAGTTTACCTATTTTGGGGTGGCGGAAGTGCGCCGTACCCTTGAAAATAGAGTCTGAAATGCGTTTGCAGACAAGATGGAGCGTCAATTTGGAAACAACAGAAACAACTTTCTTTCGCAACTTCCATTCACGCGCAGCCTAACCCGGATGCGCTCGTTTGCAAGGCCGACACGTGAATAAAAGTTGTTTTCATTTTTATTCATCCCCTTTGTTTCGAGGCAGCCACGCTAAAAAATGGGAAACTCCAGGCAAACCCAGACGTTGCCGTTTGACGTAGAATAGTGTATAATATCTGCATTGCGTTTGGAAGTTCTGTTCATTCCCGTCTTTCAACTGCAACATCGTTCACTTTCCGAATGGAATGCCGATAATAGGAGAAAACATGAGACGTTCTTACATTCTTGCGGCAATTGCGCTTGTCGCTGCGGGTATTGCCGCATTCCTGATGTTTGGCCAGAATGGTTTCGGGCGCGAGGCAAAGCCGACTCCGGTTCGCGATAGCAGCGGCAAAACGGCGCCGGCCAAAGTTACGAAGACTGCGACGCCGAAAACCGAGACGAAAAAACCGGCGAAACGCACGGACGCAAAACCGCCGGCGAATCGCGCGGCAGCAACGGACAGAGCCTCCGACGAGGCGCTTGCGAAACTCGTCAACCAGGCCCTGAAGGAGGAGCGTCCGAATCTCATAGTGGACAACCTCGCCGCGATCATGGCCTCTCCCGATCCGGAAGTGCGGCAGGACGCCGTCGAGGCGCTTGCGTGGTTCGGCGAACGCTATCTGGGCGAAATGCTGGGTTTCGTGTCCGACGAGGACGAGGAAGTGCGGGAGGCGGCCCGAAACGCGTGCGAGACGTTCATATCGGAAATAGAGGACGAAGGGGCAAAGGTCAAGACGATCGAGTTCGTGACGAAATTCGCGACGGACAAGGTAATGCTCGACTGCGCCTTGGCGGCCCTGGAGGATTTGAAGGACAGCATCGCCCTCAACGCTTTGTACAACGTGATTCTGAACGGCACGTCCGCCGCGAAGGAAGCGGCCAAACGGCAATACAAGATGATGACGGGAGTTGAATACAGCAGTTTCGTCGAACTGCGCAAGCGCCAGATCGCCGCGAAAGAACGCGAGGCCGCCGAGGATGCGGACGAGTGACCAAGACGCGATTGGTTCGATTGGCAGGGCGCGTTGTCCTCAACGCGCCGTCACGCAAGCGTTTCGGGGCGCATGAGCACGCTGGCGTTTTTCCAGTCCAGTCGCTGCAATTTGCGGATGTCCGTCGAATAACGCAGACGGGCCAGATCGTTTTCCGGCGACGAAACGGCCGGCAACTCCCCCTGGCGGCGCTGCACGGCATCCATCCACAATCTCCGCAGCAGATTCTTGAGTATTTCTTCCGGGGAAAGTTCGGAAAAGGCCGTCTTGTCTTCGTTCAACAGCATATGGTCGAGCCACGTGCACATCGCCGGCGAAAGGTCGCGGCGCAACGTCTCCACCGCGTCCGCGCCGCCCTTCGCCTCCTCGAGCCACGCCTTGGCAAACGCCCGCGTGAACGGATGCGCCAATACGCCGTCCGGCACGTAATCCGCAACGAGCGACGCCATCGAAGCATCCCGTCCATGCGCCATCAGCAGTTCGCACAGCGCAGTCTCCGTCATCGGCGGCGGATTCACGTCGGGCGACGCAGCGTCCTCGCCGGCAAGCGGGACGGCGGCGCTTTGAGGACAAAGCGCCCTGCCAGACGGATCGTCGGCATGTTCATGGTCCTGCTCCGGCGGTGCGGGCGGGCGCACCTTCACTGCGGACGAAACCTTTAGAAAATCCTCCTGCAAGGCGGCAGACGGCACGCCGAGAAGTGTCGCCGCCTCGTCTATCATGGCGGCGCGCATCACCGCCGAAGTGCATTTCGCGATCGTCTCCAGCGCGGCCCGGCTTGTTTCGGACACCGTCCGCAGATTGTACGGTTTCGTCTCGTTCGCGAGAAGCCCGCGCACCTGAAACGTCGTCACCGACACCGCCGCGTCGAGCCTGGCCTGGAACGCATCGGCCCCCTGAGTGCGGAGAAACGAGTCGGGATCTTCTCCCGGCGGCAGCGATGCCACGCGCACGGGCACTCCGGCTGCGAGAAATTCGCCTCCCGTGCGCACTGCGGCCTTCCACCCTGCGCCGTCGCCGTCGAACACCAGCACCACGGAGTCCGCGCACTTCTTCAAGATGCGCACGTGTTCCTCGGTGAAGGAAGTGCCCTGCGACGCCACCGCAACCGGAAACCCGCAAGCATGGCAGCGTATCACGTCTATCTGTCCCTCGCACACTATCGCTTCCCGGCGCGGAGACTTCATAATATTCGGCGCGGCGTGCGCAAGCGCGAACAGGACGTTCGACTTCTTGAAAAGGACAGTCTCCGGCGAATTGACGTACTTCGCCTTCTTTTTGTCGTTGGTAAGGATGCGACCGGAGAATGCGATCGCCCTGTCCTGCCGGTCGGTTATCGTGAACATCAACCGCCCGCCGAAACGGTTGAACCAGGAGCCGCCTGCAAACTTCGGCGGCAGCAGCACGCCGGCGCCGGCCAGGTCGTCGTCCGTAAAGCCATACTTCTTCGCCCACGTGCGCATCGCGGCGGCGGAACGAGGGGCATAGCCAATCTTGAAACGGGCGACGATGTCGTCCGGCAAGGCGCGGCTTGCAAGATACTCGCGCGCCGGAGCGGCCTCGTCCGCGTGCAACAGACAGCGGCGGAAGAAATCGGCAAGCTGGCTGTGCAGTTCGAGCAGCCGCTTCCGGTGCCCGGCCTGAGGGTCTTCTTTCTCCTCGACCGTCACGCCGCACGCGGCGGCGAGTTTCTTGACTGCTTCGACGAACGACAGCCCCTCCTGCTTCTGCACGAACTTGATGCAATCGCCCGATTCGCCGCATCCAAAACAATGGTAGAAACCTTTGTCGGGATGTATGTGGAAAGACGGCGTCTTCTCGTTGTGGAACGGACAGCACGCCATGTACGCGCCGCCGCTGCGACGCAGCTGGACGCCATACGAAGAAATCAGATCGGCAAGGTCTGTCCGCGCCTTGATTTCCTCTATGACAGCCTCTGGAATGCCAAAGGCCATCACGCCAGTCCGGCGAGTTCGACGGCCTTTCCGATATATGTAGACGGGGTAAGCGCGAGAAGACGGGCCTTGTCGTCGGCAGGCAGGTCAAGCCCCTCGACGAACTCCTTCATGATCTCCGGCGTCACGCGGCGGCCGCGGGTGAGTTCTTTCAGCCTTTCATAAGGACGATCCATGCCAACCTTGCGCATCACGGTCTGGATCGGCTCGGCCAGTACCTCCCAGTTGCGGTCTAGGTCTTCCGCAAGCCGTGCCTCGTTCAACTCAAGCTTGCCAAGCCCTTTGAGCGTGGACTTCGCCGCCACGAGCGCATAGCCAAACGCGACGCCCATGTTGCGCAGCACCGTGGAATCGGTAAGGTCGCGCTGCATCCGCGAAACGGGCAGCTTGCGGGCGAGGAAGCCGAACACGGCGTTCGAGAGACCGAGATTGCCCTCCGAGTTCTCGAAGTCGATGGGATTCACCTTGTGCGGCATCGTGGAAGAGCCTATCTCGCCCTTCACCGTGCGCTGCTTGAAGTAGCCGAAGGAAACGTATGTCCAGACGTCGCGGTCGAAATCCAGCAACACAGTATTCCAACGCTGAAGCGCGTCGAACAACTCCGCCATGCCGTCGTGAGGCTCGATCTGGATCGTCAGACGGTTCTGACGCAAGCCAAAACCCTCTATCACGCTGCGGGCGAGAGCCTCCCAATCCACGTCAGGGTAGGCGCTGAGGTGGGCGTTGAAATTGCCTACCGCACCGTTCATCTTCGCGGGCAGCACGATACGGTCGATCTCCTCCTGCTGGCGGCGAAGGCGGGCCGACACGACGGCCAGCTCCTTTCCGAGCGTGGTCGGCGAAGCGGGCTGCCCGTGCGTGTGGGCCAGCATCGGGACGGACGCGAACTCATGCGCCATTTCCGCAATCTTGTCCGTCACCTGCCCCTGCGCCGCGCGAAGCACCTTCAGACCGTCGCGAAGCATCAAAGCGTGGGACATGTTGTTGATGTCCTCGCTCGTGCATCCAAAGTGGACGAACTCGCCGCGCGATTCCAGGCTTGTACCCTTGATTCGCTCCTTGATGAAATACTCGACGGCCTTGACATCGTGATTGGTCGTCTTCTCGATATCCTTGACGCGCTGCGCATCCGCCACGGCGAAGCCGTCCGCGATCGCCGAAAGCAAGGCAGCCTCGTCGGCTGAAAGCGGCGGACACTCCGGCAGTCCGGGATGCTCACATAAAGCGGCAAGCCACGCGCACTCCACCGCGACGCGCCTCTTGACGAGGCCGTATTCGGAAAACACTTCGCGCAGCTCGTCCACCTTCGACCCGTAGCGTCCGTCCAGAGGGGACACCGCGCATAGCATGTCAATCATTGCCATTGCCAATTCTCCACTTGTGTTCAGAAACAGGAGTTTATTTTAGCACAAATCCTACGCCTTTAGAAACGATTTCGCCGTCTGCGGCAAACGGCTAAAACCGCACGCGCACCTTGGATAGCGTTTGGCTTTGCGCCGCCTCGCGGCCGTCCACCTTGACAGATAGGCCGCGTCCGCGATGCCAGCGAATGGATACGTCGTGCCCCCTGTAGCGCAGATTGTCGAGAATGAGATAGTCCCACTTTGCAGGGCACAGCGGATCCACCGCAAAGCCGTCCGCACCCTCCGGAATGAAACCGACGAGTCCCGAAATCACCATGTCGCAGAACGTAGAGTGGTTGTAGTCCTTGCCGCGTTCGCGGGGCTTCCGCTTGCGCTGGACGAGAAGTCTGCGCGCAATCCAGTCCGGCTTGTCGGGATTCATATTCTCGTCAATCCACGGCACGACAGGGTCGAAAGGCTTGCCGACATCCTTGCCCGGCGCGCGGTGCAGCTTGTGTGCGAACGCATATTGCCACATCAAGAACGTGAAACGGTCGCGCACGGCTGGTGAAGCGCCGCGAGCGTGAATGTCGTTCATGTAGGCCGTCAGCGCGACCGATGTCGCAAACGGCCAGCTCGGACCGTTCCACTGGCACTCATGCCCGGAGTATGCGATCGCAAACCCCTTGGCCCGGCGTTCCGGAAACGTGAGGCCGTAGCGGGCGGCAAAGCCTTTTTCGTCGAAAAGCTGATTCCAGTCCGGCGCAACGTCAAGCGGCATCCCGAAGTACCAAGGCGCGTAACCATGGAGTTCGCGCACCGCGCCGAGCCTGCCGTCGGGAGCCCTCGTCGTGAAAAAGCCCACGTCGCCGTTCCAGCATTTCTCCATGAGCGCCCTGCGGACGGCCTCGGCCTTCGTCTCGAACTTCGCGGCGAGTTCCACCTTGCCGACGCGGCGCGCAACGGCGGCGATCGTCTTCGCCTCGCTCCACATGGCAGAGTTGAATAGCGGTTTCCATCCGCTGCCGCCAAGCGAAATCTCCGTGCCCTCGTTGCCGTCCGTCGACATGAACCCTCCATGCCCGTCGCCGCCCATCTTGATGCGAGATTTCCCCGCCGGCTTATAAAAGCCCTTTTCCCAGCGTTCGTAGTATTTCACGGCGGCATCGAGAAGTTCAACGGGAAGGGCGTCGAGTCCGGCGACCTCCGCAAACTGGCACGTGCCCGTGTAAAGCCAGCTCGAATAGCCCCATTTGTGGCTGGAGTTCTTTCCGGCGAGCCAAAAGCAGGCATTGTCCGCAAGATACCGCGAATCGCGCAGCCATCGTCCTTCGCGGAAGTGATGCCCCGCAGGACAGACAATCGTATTGTCCGTCCCGCTCCAGCCGACCTTGGGCAGGAACTCCGTGATGCGCCACCCGCCGTCCGCGCCCTTGCGCAAATGCTTTCGATATGTCCACCAGCGGAAATAATACGTGCGTTCGATTTCTCTGTCTGAGCAGGCGAAAAGCGGCACGTTCGCCGCAAGAAACCCCTCTGCCGCCGAATTCGGGATTGCGTTCGTCACGGTCTCCTCGTCGTTGGCGTTGAAACGGCGTACGTATTTCGAGAGAAGCGCATTCGGGTCGGGCAGCCTTTCGCGCGGCGCTTCGAGGTCAAGCCCTTCGTGGACTGCTGCCCCCACGTACTCCGGGACGCCGCTGCGACCGTTGTACCAGAGAAGCCAGCGGTTGTGCTTTTCATCGCGCACGACGGACGGCTTGTAACAGGCGCATGAATCCCACGTGCCGGGATCG
>JAFPNP010000356.1 GCA_017411125.1 Kiritimatiellia bacterium | reverse complement strand
TCCAGTCATTCGAAGCATAATCTGAAGGCCATCCACGCCGGACTGCGCGGCAACGTTGTCACGCTCTTTCCCGACCGTGGCGACCGCTACATCAGTAAGGGCCTTTTTCCGGTGGGAGAATGACAGACGAACAAACAGAGCGTTACTATCGACAAATCTTGCTGAAGGAGATCGGCCTCGACGGACAGCGGAGACTGATGGCCGCGAAGGTTCTTGTCGTCGGTGCCGGCGGGCTCGGCTCTCCGGCTGCACTCTATCTCGCCGCCGCGGGCGTCGGACGGCTTGGAATCGTGGATTTCGACGTAGTGGACCGCACCAATCTCCAGCGGCAGATACTTCACACGACGGGCGACATCGGCAGACCAAAGGTGCAGAGCGCCGTGGAGAGGGTAACCGCCCTCAACCCAGACGTAGAGGTCGTGGCGATCCATTCCGTCGTGCACGCCGACAACGTGCGTGAGTTGATCCGCCCCTGGGACTTCATCATCGACGGCACCGACAACGCCGCAGCCAAATATCTCATAAACGACGCCTGCGTCCTTGAGGGAAAACCGTATAGCCATGCAGGAGTCCTGCAATTCCGGGGGCAAACCACGACCTACGTACCTAACCATGCGCCATGTCTCAGGTGCATCTTCCCGTATTCGTCCGAGCATTCTGCGCCATCGTGCGACACGGCAGGCGTGATCGGAGGCGTTTGTGGCGTTATCGGAACACTCCAGGCCATGGAAGCGGTCAAGTACATCGTCGGCGCTGGTGAACTCCTCGCGGGATGCCTCCTTGTCTATGACGCGCTAAAGTCCAGATTTCACGAAGTTCGCCTTCCACCTCCAGGCGGAAGCTGTCCTGTCTGCGGCAAGAATCCGTCCATCACCCAGCCGATCGATCTAGACAACTGCTCACGACGTCTCCTTTTTCGACAGACACACCTCTGACATTCAACAGCAAGGAGCTCTTCGTCGGATGCCATCACGCATTCTGTTGAAATAACCGTTACCTATTGCATTGACATGGAATTTCCAATCATGAACTACGATTTTGACACGATCATTGCCCGGCGCGGGACAGACTGCGAGAAGTGGGATTTGCCCGCCGAGGACGGCGTTTTGCCGCTCTGGGTTGCGGACATGGACTTCCGCGCCGCACCCGCCATCGTCGATGCCCTGTGCCGTCGCGTGGAGGAGGGCGTGTTCGGCTATGCCCTGCCATCGGGCTCGTGGCACGAAAGTCTTGTCCGCTGGCTCAATGTTCGCCATCGCTGGCAGGTTTCGTCGGACACGGTTATAGATGCGATCGGCGTTGTCCCTGCGCTGGCCTCCGTCATTCGTGCCTTTTGCTCGCCAGGCGACAAGGTAATCGTCCAGACGCCTGCCTACAACTGTTTTTTCGCGACCATCCGCAATCAGGGTTGCGATGTGCTTGAAAATCCTCTCCGCCGTGTACCTGTTCGCGAAGACAACGAGGGTGATTTCACCTACGAAATGGACTTTGAAGACCTGGAACGCAAAGTCGCCGATCCGCGCGTAAAGCTGTTTCTGCTGTGTAATCCACACAATCCGACCGGCAGGGCCTGGACGGCGGAGGAGCTTCGCACGGTGGGCGAAATATGCCTGCGGCACGGGGTTTTCGTCGCCAGCGACGAAATTCATGCCGACTTGCAGATGCCAGCATCGCGACATGTCCCGTTTGCCAGCCTGTCCGAAGAGTTTCGGAACGCTTCGCTTACATTCTGGTCCGCGTCCAAGGCGTTCAACCTTGCTGGACTCCAGACTGCCGCCATTATCTGTTCCGATCCGGAGGTGCGCGGGCGGGTGCGTCATTTCCTCAAAGTCCATTGTACGGGCGAAATCAATCCATTCGGTTTTCTCGCCTCATCTGTCGCATGGGACAGATGCAGCGACTGGCTCGACGCGCTTCGCGCCTACTTGCATGAAAACTACCTGACGCTTCTTGACTTTGTCCGCACGCGTCTGCCTCTACTTAAAGTTGCAGCGCTTGAAGCCACCTATCTGGCGTGGGTAGATGCGACGGCGCTCGGTCTTTCATCGGCGGAACTGTCATGTCAGCTCGAACGCGAGGCGAAGGTCAAGTTCTCGCCCGGCGCAATCTACGGCGAACCGAAAGGATATTCCTTCCTCCGCATCAACCTTGCATGTCCGCGCAAGACACTTCTAGGGGCGTTGGATCGAATAGCAGCGTGGACCAGCTCGGCTGGACTCTGGACGACCTCATCACGCGCACCATCGCCGCCGTCCAGTCGTTAGAAGTGTGATTAAGACTGTTCCGGCTCGTTGAACCGGCGGCGCATCTGCCGCGTTTAACAGGGCATGAATCATGACAAGGAAAACAAGGCCTCAAATCGGACTCTGGCCGGCGGCGCGGACTTCTCACTTCAAGTGTTCGCGCCCGGAACAGAGGGCGGTTTCTACCACACGCACAAGGAACATGAGGAGCTGTATTTCTTCCTTTCGGGAGAGGGCTAGTATCAGGTCGACGGAACGAACATCCCCGTGAAAGAGGGCTCGGTCGTGCGCGTCGCTCCCGCAGGCAAGCGTGCCGTCCGCAACACGGGTTCGACGCCGCTTACAATGCTTTGCATCCAGTACCAGTCCGCCACGCCGGGCAGCGTCACGCCTGCCGATGGCACCATCCTCGCCGAGCCGGTCAAGTGGTAGGCGTGTTGAGGATTGAGTGACTACGAGCCTGTTGAATGGTAATTGAAAGCGCTGGAGATTTCTCCGGAAGTTTGACATTCGTATGACATTTCCGCTTCAGAAAAATGTTACACTCTACGCCGCTTTGAGGCATGGTACCTTAAAGCGCAAGAATGCGAAAGGAACTA
>JAFPNP010000355.1 GCA_017411125.1 Kiritimatiellia bacterium | reverse complement strand
TTGATGCACGATACGGCGGTCGAAATGGGCAAGGCGAAAGGGGCGCGGCGGTGACGCTGCACTATCTACGGCCGTGAGCCTATAGGGGGGCGATTGTGACCCCATAGGGAAAACGTAAAATCCTGCAAGGGAGGAAAAAATGGAAACAACTTTCATTCACGTGCGGGCTAACTCGCCCGCACCCAAAAACAAAACCAATTGCAAACCAAGTTTTGCAAACGAGCGCAGCCGGGTTAGGCTGCGCGTGAACGGAAGTTGCAATTGAAAGTTGTTTCCGTTGTTTCAAAAACAAAATACCAAGGAGCGGCGGAATAACGATGAACCAAGCCATACGGCGCATACGCCGCCACGCGCCCGAAACCGAAGCGATGTTCCGCGCGATCTGCCGCAACCGATACTGCCGACCCGTCAGAAAATGGGCTATTTACGATTTGTCAAAATTGCGAAAAACACCGTATGAACAGGCGAGACGGCGATATTTAAGGCACTTTGAGCGGCTTGAAACGCTGCTTTCGTGACCGCAAGAGTGCCTATATATGGAGGACGTGTTTTTTTTTGCCGCAAAGAGCGCAAAGAAACACAAAGCTTGCGAGACCGCATTCTGCCGTTCCATGCCATCTTTGCGTCCTTTGCGTCCTTTGCGGCAAAAAAGCACGTCCCTCCACCAAACAACAACCAACCACCAAAAACCAGCAACAACCAAAAGGAGGCCAATCATGGCAAAACCTGTAATCAAGTACAAGTCCTTCATGGGCGTGGATCCCCGCACGGTACGGCGACGCTGATCTGACGCGAAGCGGCATGGCGGGGAGCGCGGCATCGCGCCTGGCGAAGTTTTTTGGTATAATCTGCGTCGTCGTTGAAAGCAAAGGAGAGGAAAGGGAACAATGAAGTCGATTGGCGTTGGAACAAAGACGGTCAAGTGCGCGGCGGCGGCTTTGATCGGTTTTTGCGTGCCGTCGGGTGTGTTGTCGGACGGAATGGAGCTGCAAATCGGCGATTCGCTGCAGGTCGCGTCCGGGCTTGTGTCCAGAAGTTTGGACATGCGCGGCGGACGCATTCTCGGCGCGTCCTACAAACTCGCCGACGGCGCTTCGTTCATGCAAGCCGGATCGCCGGAGTTCGCGTTCAAGGTCGATGGGAAGATGTACGCGGGATGGGCGCAATGGAAGGATATCCGGGCCGTGAAAACCGCCGCAGAGGGCGGTGCGGCGACCGTGGCCGTTTCCGCCGTGTCGGCGGACGGGCGAGTGAAGGTTGGGCTGGCTTACACGACGTATCCCGGCCTTGCGCTAGTGCGCAAGACGCTTGCCGTGGAAAATGTCGGCAAAAAGGACATCTGCGTGGAATCCGTCGACGTGGAGACGTTCCGCATGGCGACGCTCGGCTGCACCAACTCTCGTACCATGCGGCGTTTCGGGCGGTACCGCGAGGAGGGCGAGACGTACTTTGGCGACTGGAACGACCCGCTCGTCGTCGTGCACGACTACAGGAAACGATGCGGAATCGCGGTGGGCAACGAGGGCGTCTCCACCATGAAGCGCACGACGACGTTCCAGAACGGAGACTATCTTGTGTCCGGGACGCCGCACACGGGCGACAGGTATCCTTTCCGCAAATGGCTTAAGCCGGGCGAGAAGTGGGAGGCGATGCCGGTGTTCACGGCGCCGTACTCCAACTGCGAAGATCCGTCGCGCGTCGTGGAGGGAGCGGTGTCGGATTACGTGCGCAGGCACATGGGCGTGCGCGTGGAGCGGATTCCGAGGAAGCCGATGTTCGTGTACAACACGTGGGAGCCGTTCTTCAAGAACGTGAACGCAAAGCTTGTGCGCGAACTTGCGGACGCGGCGGCCGAATGCGGCGTGGAGGAGTTCGTGATCGACGACGGGTGGCAGATGAACGTGTCCGACGGCAAGTACGGGCGCGGCGACTGGGCGGTGGACGAGAAAAAGTTTCCGGGCGGGCTGAAGCCGACGTTCGACTACATCCGCTCGAAGGGCATGAAGCCCGGCCTCTGGCTTTCCCTCGCGTGGGCGGATCCTTCGTCCGCCCCGATGAAGGAGCATCCCGAATGGTTCACGCGTGACAGGGACGGCAGACCGGCGAATCTCCACACGTCGCGCGGCGAAACCTGCACGGCCTGCATGGGGACGCCCTGGCGCGAATACATCCGCGACAAGATACTGGCGCTCGTCAGGGACCACGGCCTTGCCTACGTCAAGCTCGACCTTGCGATCGCTACGAGTTCCTACGTCTACGACGACGCGCGGACGGGATGCTACGCGACGGACCATCCGGGACACCGCGGGCGCGAGGATTCTTTCGAGGCCATATACGCGGGCTGCATGAGGCTTTTCGACGAACTGCACGAGGCCGCGCCGGAACTGTTCATAGACTGCACGTTCGAGACCGCCGGCAAGACGTTCCTGATGGATTACGGAATCGCCAAGCACGCGGAGGGCAACTGGCTTTCCAACATCGGGCCGGGGCGCGACGGAAGGCTGTACGTGCGCAACCTGGCCTGGGGGCGCACTCCGGCGCTTCCTGCCACGTCGCTCGTAATCGGCAACCTGCACATGAACGGACGGGAGCACATGCTGGGCTTCAAGTCGCTTGCCGGCACGCTGCCTATAATGCTCGGCGATCCGAGGAAGCTCACGGCGGACGAACGGGCGGAGTACAAGGCGTGGTCCGGCTGGCTGAAGGGCGTCGAGGCGCGTCACGGCTACATGGCGTTCCGGCAGGACTTGCCCGGTTTCGGCGAACCGCAGGAAGGCGCGTGGGATGGATTCGCGAGAATCAACACCGAGACGAAAAGCGGAGGTCTCGTGGGCGTGTTCCGCCGCAACGCGGCGGACAAGTCGCGCCGCGTCGCTGTGCGCGGTCTGGCACCGGATGCCAAATACGCAGTGCTTAAGGGCGCGGCGGGCACGCTTGTGGCTGAAATGAACGGGCGCGAACTGGAGACGGATGGGTTCGAGGCCGTGCTGCCCGGACGATACGACGGAGAACTTTACGAAATAACAAGGAGATGATGCGATGAACATGCGGAATGTCTTGGTCGCGACATGGGCGTTCGGAGCGCTTGCGGCTTGCGGGCGCCCGGCGGACGTTCCGGCGGTGGTGCTTCCGGATTCTCCGACGGCGGTCGAGCGTTCCGCCGCCGCCGAACTCGCAGGCGAACTTGCGAAGTGCCTTGGCGCGAAGCCGGAAGTCGTGTCCGAGAAGGATGCGAAGGGCGCGACTTGCCTTTTCGTAGGCGCAACGCGCGCGGCGAAGGCGGCGCGCGGCGACAGGCCGTGGGAGACGGACGGCGTTTTCCTGAAGTCCGTCGAGGGCGGCGTCGTGCTGGACGGAGATCCGGCGCGCGCGCCGATCTACGCCGTCGACCTGTATCTGGAGAAATACTGCGGCGCGAGGTGGTGGACGTCCAAGGCGGCGCACTATCCGAAACTGGACAAAGTGCCGCTTTCCGGAATAGACCTCGAATACGCGCCGCAGTTCAAGTACCGCGAGACGTACTATCTGGACGGTTTCGATCCGCTTTTCAAGGTGCGCTCCAAGGGCAACTTCACGTCGCTCACGCGCTTTCTGCTGACGGAGATAAAATTTGTTCCGCCGGCGTTTGGCGGCGACCACCGTCTTTATTTCTTCAATGGACGCCGCAGCGCGTACCATTCGTTTTTCGAGATACTTCCGCCGAAGACCTATTTCGAGAAACATCCGGACTGGTATTCGCTTGTGAATGGGAAACGCGAGCCGAAGCAGCTGTGCCTTGCGAACGCGGAGATGAAGGCCGAATACATAAAGGAGACGCTGAGACGGCTGCGCGAGGATCCTTCCGTCGATTTCATCCAAGTCTCGCAGAACGACAGCAGGGGCGGCTACTGCACGTGCGAAAAGTGCAAGGCGATGATGGACGAGGACGGCGGCGTGCCGTCGGGTCCTTATCTCCGCTTCGCGAACGACGTGGCGGAGGCGGTTGAGAAGGTGTTTCCGAACGTGCGCATCGACACGTTCGCGTACATGTTCACGCGCCGGGCGCCGACGAAGACGAAGCCGCGCCGCAACGTGGTGGTGCGCCTCTGCGACATCGAGTGCGACTTTGCGCGTCCGCTCGCCGACGCTTCTTCCAAGGTGAACGCGGCCTTCGCGAAGGATCTCGCCGACTGGCGGCGCGTTGCCGGCGGCAACCTGTTCATCTGGGATTATCTCGCGAACTTCCGCAGCTACATGATGCCGCACCCGAACATCGGTTCGATCGCTCCCAACATCCGGCTCTTCGCCGCGAGCGGAGCCGTGGGCGTGTTCGAGCAGGGCGACGCGCTCTGCTCCGCCGGATCGTTCGCCGCGCTGCGCCATTACGTGGCCGCGCATCTGCTATGGGATCCGAAGGACGACGAAAAGCGGCTTGCGGACGAGTTCATAGAAGGATATTACGGCAAGTCCGCCGCGCCGGCCATAAGGCGGTTCATCGCGCTTGTCGAGGCGGGGCCGCGCAAGACGAAAAAGAAGGTGGGCTGCTATCACGACGGCGCTCCGTTCCTCGCGGGCGGCGACAAGCTCGAGGCGGCGCGGCTCATGGACGAGGCGGTCGCGGCTGCCGGACGGGACGGCGGCGAGTTCGCGGAGCGCGTCAGGCGCGAGCGTCTTTCCGTGGACCAGATGCTGCTGCTCAACTACGGCGTCCTCAAGAATCTCGCAGCCAAGACCGGCTGCAAATGGACGCGTCCCGCGACGCGCGCAGAGGCCGTGGAGAACTGGATCCGCGACGTGAAGGCGGCCGGCGTGAAAGCCGCCAGGGAGACGACTTCCGCGAATGCCATAAACGCGCATTTCGACAG
>JAFPNP010000354.1 GCA_017411125.1 Kiritimatiellia bacterium | reverse complement strand
TCCCGCATTCGAACTTGGCGGTCAAGAATACAAGTCCACTTTTGCGGGCAGATAGGCGTCCTGCCCGTCGATCCAAGACTGGAAAAGGTTGCTTATGTCCTTCGCTTCCATCGCTGTCCGGAGCGCAGGCGAGCCAACGAGCTTGTCGAGCCATTCGGGCCGGGCGTCTTGAGCAATATCGCTTTTGTGCCGGTGCGCGATCGCGGCCAGGACGATCGTGCCCGCAGTGACCGGATAGAATGCGTCGGGATTTTCGATTGAAAGCAGCAGCCCGTCGATCGTCTGTCCGGCGTAGCGTCCACCCGACGGACGGTACCGCAAGGGGCGCACGCCCATGCCGCACGCCGGGAGCGGATCGGAGAAGTCGTCCAGCAGGTTCGCGATGTCGAGCCACGGCGCGCCCACGATGCGGAAGGCCAGAGGGCCGTCGCGGTCGCAGTCGATGGCCGGATACGCCTCCGTGAAAACAGTCGCGGGATAGAGCGCGGCGCAATCCCAGTTGCGTATCGAAGGCGATGGCGGCATGAAGTCGAACCATGGCGTTCGGTCGGAATGCGACCAGTCACGTATTTTGATCACGGTAAGGTCCACATCCAGCTGTTCCGCGTCGACGATGTACTTCGCGCATTCGCCTGGCGTCATGCCGTGGCAGAAGGGAATATCGAGCGGCGCGACGAAAGACGCGAACGCCACGTCCCGCATGGGGCCGTCTACCACGCCGCCGAGCGGAATCGGGCGGTCGAGTACGGTGACGGCCACGCCGGCGTCAGCGCACGCCTCTAGCATGAGCTTTATGGTGGCGAGGTAGGTATAGCAGCGCACTCCGATGTCCGGAAGATCGATTACGACGCGGCCGAGGCCGGACAGCATCTCCGGGGTCGGGCGGCGCACTTCGCCGTACAGCGAATATATGGGAATGTGCCAGAACGGGTGAAGCCCGCCTTCCGTCTTTTCGCCGGCGCAGGCGAAACCGAACCAGCCGTGCTCCGGCGAGAACAGGCATTTCAGGCGTCCGCCGAAAGCATTGCTCAACATTCCGGCGGTCGGGAGCGAACTCCGCGAAAGAAGGCCGAACGGCTCCGGCCCGACTACGCCCAGATGCTTTATCAGCGCCTCGTATCCAACTGTCATAGTTTCGTTCCTTTCGATTTACACTGAAACCCAGACGTTGCCGCGTCCGGCGGAAGCGACCATCGCCTCTACGAATCGCATTCCTCTGACTCCCTCCCGGACGCCCGGAAAATCCGATTCCAGTCCGGTTGGTTTTCTGCGCGCCCGTTTCGCCCGTATCGTGTCGCAGAAGTTGCGGTACGTGTTGGCGAACGCCTCGACGAACCCTTCTGGATGACCGGCGGGAAGCCGCGTGGCGCGCGCGGCGGCGGGAGATGCGGCTGCGACGTAGGCGCTGCCCCTGGTCCACGTCTCCGCCGGAGCGAACGGACTTGAGATGGTCAATGCGTCGGGGTTGTCCTGCCGCCAGAAAAGCGACTTCTTCTCCCCGTAGACGTGTATGCGCAGCGGATTCGCCTCGCCGGTGGCGACTTTGGACGCGAGCAGCACGCCGCGCGCGCCCTTGTCGAAGCGCAGAAACGCCGCGCCGTCGTCGTCGAGCGGCCCGTTGGTGAAACGCGCCATGTCGGAAAGCAGCTGACGGATCTTCAGGCCGGTGACGTACTCCGCCAGATTCGCGGCGTGTACGCCGATGTCCGCCATGCAGCCGGATACTCCGTGGCGCTTCGGATCGCGTTGCCATTGCTGGCGCGGAGTGAGCGGCTTCGTCCAGTCGATGCGGCGGAAAGAACCCTGCGGATAGACGACGACGATCTTTGCGACGCGCCCCAGCTCTCCATGCGCCACGAGGTCGCGCGCGAGCTTCACCATAGGATATCCCACGTAAGGGTGCATCAGCCCGAACACGCGCCGCGAACGGCGTGCGCAAGCGAGCAGTTCCTCCGCCTCTTCCGCCGTGCGCGTGAGCGGCTTTTCGCACATGACGTCGAAACCGGCGGCAAGACAGGCGCGGGCGATCTCGAAGTGCAGGTCGGGCGGCGTGCAGATGCTCACGAAGTCGGCGCGTTCGCCGGCCGGACGTGCGGATTCGCCCTCCAGCATCTCCCGCCACGACGCATACGCCCGGTCGGGGGCTAGTCCAAGCAGAATGCCGTCCTCGCGGCTTTTCGTGGGGCGCGAACTGAACGCGCCCGCGACAAGCTCCACGCCGCCCGCAAGCCGCGCGGCGTCGCGGTGGACTTTTCCGATGAAGGCGCCCGCGCCGCCTCCGACCATTGCCATCCTCAATGTCTCCATGCGGGCATTATAGCACAAAACCTCCTGTTTCGCAAAGAAGCAGTTTCGTCTCGACACGCGCCAAAGGAATACCCGTCAAGGCTGCCACCGCATTGCGGTAGCGCGCCATCTGCGAAGCGTACGTGACACGCATTCGCTTTGCAAAGTCCTCGTCGGTTTCGGCAGAGAGTTTGCGGTTCGTCTTGAAATCGTATACCGTGGCGCGGCGGCTCTCGCCCGTGCCGGTGAACACGACCCTGTCGAACCGGCCCGTTTCCCAACGGCCGTCCGCAAACAGCTCGTAGCCTCGTTCGCGCCAAACCGTGGCCTCTGGCGAAGGCTTCACGAACGCCTCGCGGAACGCCGTCGGCATGGCAGCCGCCGTCTCGGCATCCGCCCATTCGATCGCCTGGTAGGCCAGATGCGCGGCCTCGCCTTTTTGTGCCGCCGTGCCATATCCGGCGTCGAACAGCGCGTCTGCGGTTGCGTGAAGGTGGCCGGCATCGGACGCTTCGGTGCGTGGCGGCATGCGCTCATCCGGGAGGGCCGACCTCCGTGTCGGCCATGGCCGGGACGGCGCCCGGCCCTCCCAGCGCCGCCGCTTGACTGGAAACGACGGGTATTCGCCTTTTTCATACGGCACTCCGACGGCTTGCGCTACAAGGTCGCGCATGAGAAGGCCGTTTTCGCATTCGCGGGGGTCGAAGTCGTCGGGACAGATCACGAACATCGACTTCTTCGCCCGCGTCAGCGCCACGTAGTATGTGCGCAGGGCGTCTCGAAGCGCATTGCAGCGCATCTTCCCGTATGCGGCCCTGGTCTGTCCGTTGTACTTTTCCATTCCCTTGGCGAGATGCGGAAGCACCCAGCAGGAACGCCCCGTCTCGTCGAACAGTGGCGACGTGGCTTTCGGCCTGTCGATGGACGAACGGTGCCTGTCCGTTTCGAAAAGCGGAACGAACACATGGTCGAATCCGAGGCCTTTCGACCTGTGTATGGAGAGAATGCGTATCACCTTCGGCGAGACCGCTAGTTCGCGCTTCTGCGCTTTCGCCAGGAACGTATCGAAGGCGTCTACGCCGCCGCCGCCGGGACGCCCGTCGAACGCCGCCGCCATTTCGACAAGACAGCGCAAGCGTTCCGGCGCGGCGCTCCTTTCGTCGAAGCCGCCGCCGATCCTTTCGCATATTTCCTTCAGCGTCCGCGCAAGCCCGTGGCGCGACAGCATCCGCGACATCTCCGCAGATACGGACGCGGCGTCCTCAAGCCCCGGAAACACTTTTTCGCGCACCGGGTATACTACGTGCGCGGTCTTCCACGCCGCAGTGTCGCCAGGATGGTCGGCAAGCCTCAAGAGCGCAAGAACCGCCCGCGTGACCGGCAGGTCGTTGACAGGGTTCACGCCTTCCCAAACGGCGGGAAGCCCTTTGGCGCGAAGATATTCGGCGACCTTCGCCCCGTCCGTGTTCGCACGCACGAGGACGCCTACCGTCTCGTCGCTGTCCGCATTTTCGTGCGCTTCCCACAGTCTGCCGACCTCCTCGCAAAGAGCGTCGAGCATCGCGTCGCCGTCTTCGTCGCCGGCGTCTTCCGCGACGCCTGCGACCTTCACGTAGTCCGGCGGCCTGTCCGAAACGTGCACGGTCCATCCCGCGCTCCATTCGTCGGCGGCCGGTCCGCACTCCTCCGGGATTATGCCGCCGCCGCGCACGTTCTCCGCGCCGAATACGCGGTTTATGAATTCGGCGATGTTCGGGCCGTATCGATACGACTTGCGCAGATTGCGAGCGCACCCCTCGAAGTCGCGCCAGCCGGATATGTCCTCGAAGGGCAGCGCGCTGGCTCCGCGCCACGTGTATATGGATTGTTTCAGATCTCCGACCGCCATCGCGGAACGTCCCGCGCCCTCGTGCCCGGCGGCGGCCACTTCGCCGACCAATTCCCTGAGGCACTTCCACTGGAGTTCGCTCGTGTCCTGGAACTCGTCAAGCGCCCAATGATCGAACTGCGAGTCGAATCGGAACTGGATGTTCTTTATCGCGACGCCGCGTTCGGAAAGTTCGTTCTCGGCGGTGAACGAGGTGAAGTCGTTGAAGGTCAGCTTTCCGGCGAGCCGCGTAGTCCGCGAATACTCCTTCTCCACGATCGAAACAAGATCGAGCCGCGCCTTCACCATGCCGAGCGCCCGCTTCAGGTAGAGACCGGCCATGTGCCGGATCGCGCCGACTATCGCCGCAGCGCCCTCCCGGCCGCAGTCCAGCACGTACTGTTTCCTGTAAAAGTCGTAAGTCCACGACTCCGCATCCGGATTCTTCCAGAAGAACTCGATCATCTCGGCGACTTTGGTTTTCGACGGGAACGCGGCGCTCCCGTCGTAATTGCGCACGTATTCGACGAACTGCGCCTCCGGCGGCTTCCTCTTCCCGGCGCAGTTCACCGGCAGGCCGGAAAGGTCGGGAGGAGCGTCGTCGGGCGCAATGCCAAGCGCGGCGCACATCGACTCAACCGTCCAATCCGCGCATTCGGGATGGGCGAGCGCGAAATCGCGCCAGCCGCCAGACAAGACGTTTCGGATGCCGCCTACGCACGTCCTCGGGAAGTCGCCTTCCCGTGTTTTCGCGAACGCCTCCGCCAAGGCCGCGGCTGATCGCGACCCGCCCGTGCCGGAGAGAATCCTCGCAAGGGCGTTGTCCACCGCCTCGTCTTCGTCTATCGGATCCAGTACTTCCACCGTGTTTTGGAATCCCATCTCTTTGGGAAAGTTCTGGATGAACCGCAGGATGAAGCTGTCGATAGTCGCTATCGTGCCCAGATGCTGCGCATCGACGAGCCGCCTGAGCAGACTGCGGAACGCCGCCGCACCGTGCGGCACGTTCCGCGACAGGATCCACCGCAGCTTCGCCGCGCCGTCCGGAACCTCGTCATTTTCGAAGTCGTCCAGCAGATTGCCCCATTCGCGTAACGCCGCATCCTCGCCGCCGGCGGCGGCAGAAAGCCTGCCGAGTATCTTCTCGTATATCTCCTGCGCCGCCGCACGCGAAAACGTGAGGGCGACTATCGCCTCCGGCCTTGCGCCGTCGAACATCATGAGACGGATGAATCGCGTCGCCAGCGCAAACGTTTTCCCCGTTCCCGCCGACGCCTTTATTATGCTGTTGCCCTCAATCACGTCCGTCCTCCGTTTTGGCACAGTGCGCCGCAGCCCATTCGCTCCCGCCGATGTCCTCTTCGGGGCCGGACACGAAAAGGCCGCCGAAATCGCGCTTCCAATCCTCTGCCGGTCCGGGCGGCCAGAACACGTTCGCCCGGATGCAATCTGCCGCAATGCGAGCGGTCGCCAGCGACGCATCGGCCTCTTCGTCCTTCAGCTCCACGAGCCCCGTTTCGCCAGCATTCTTCCCGAGAATCAGGTACTGGAATTTCTGCGCCGCGAACGGAGCGCGCGGCTCTGAGGCGGCAAGGCATTTCCCGTAGACTGGAAGCTGCACCGACAGCATCCGCCGCTTGTCGCCGACCAGCGGGTAGCCGAACCTCCTTGCGAACTCAACGTGTTTCCTGTTCTTGTCGGTATTCGCCGAAGACGTGTACACGTGCCCGGTGACGTCGCTTTTCCTGTCCCACGTCTTGTAGTCGATCACGCACCACGGCTTTTCGCATCCCGGCGAAATGTTTTCGTCCACGCGATCTATGAACCCTCTGGCGCGGAAGTTCAGCCCCGGCACGTCGAGCGACGGCGCGATTTCTCGCTCCGTCATGCGGATGCGCCATCCTTGCGCCGCCCACGACGCCTGCACGTCTGCGAAGAGGAGCAGTCTGCCTTCCAGCGAACGCAGTTGCAGATCGACGTTCAGCGCGGCGCCGGCGTACTTTCTGCGTATGCAGGGGAATATCTCCTCGGCGAAGAGGCGGCGTATGTCGCCGGCTTCGGTCAGCTGCCCGTCGCCCATGGCGATCTGCGATTCGGCGTACATTCTGAGCGCGGCATGGGCCAGCGTCCCGAAGTCGTTCGCCTCCAGCTCCCGTTTTTCCCGGTACGGCTTCATGCCGAGGCCGTACTTGAGCAGATACGTGAACGGACAGTTCACGTAGGCGTCTATCGCGCTGGGCGAAAAGTGGGCGGGCGGCTCCACTCGGTCCGGGAGGCGCGGAAACCAGTCCACCATCTTGACGCCGCCGCCGCGCTCCTCCCGGACGTCGCCGAAGAGATGTTCGACGCGCGCAGGAAGTTCATCGTCCGCGCAGAGATACAGCAGTCGGCTCGGACGGCATATGTCGCCGTCGTCGTCGGTACGCGCCACATAGACGCGGACGGTGCTACGGGCGTGCGACGCGAGCAGTTCGCGCAACAGCCACGTGTCGCGCGCAAGGCGGTCGTCGTTCGACACGAGCCCAAGCCCTTTGCGAAGCCGGTCAGGAAGGAAAGGATGGCCGACGACGGAGTCGGGGACGCATCCCTCGTGGAATCCGGCGAGCGCGACGCCGTCCGCCGGACTCCACGCAAGCTCCAGCCAGCCTGCGGTCTTGACGGCGTCCGGACTGTCGGGTTCCAGCGAATAGCACGCCGCGTCAAGCCCCCGCAGCGCAAGCGCGCGCATTTCCCGCCCGTCCGCCGGCAGGGAACGGACGACTTCGCCCTCCAGCGCGTTCAGAAATTCCCGCGCCGCCCCAGCCGCCGCCGTGAACTCCTTTTCGCCCGCCCCGCCGGAAAGCCTGCGCCGCGCGAATACCTTTTTCAACATGCGGCGGATGAAGTCCGGCAGCCCGGTTTCGGCGTTTTCGGCCTCGGAAAGCGCCCTCTCCAGCTCGCGTCCCTTCTCGCAGAAGAAGTCGAATTTATCCATGTCCCGGCGCCGCATCTCCACGTCCGGCGGGAAGGCGAATCCGGGCGGGACGTTTGTCGGGACGTAGGCGTTCTGGGCGATGTCGAGACCTTCCAGCGCCCGGGCCCGGTCGCCGCCGGAAAGACCGAGCGCATTGAGCACGTCGTCGGACCTGAACAGCTGCGCGAACTCCTTCCACGGCATCACGTCGCGACCGTAGACGGATATCAGGCCGCGTATCATCCGCCCGAGCGACGACTGCGCAAGCAGATGGCGTTCGGGATTGTGGACGACGTACCCTCTGGCGAGAAACGCCCCGGCGACGCAATCGTACAGACTTCCGTCGCACAGCGCAAGTTCGGGAAGGCGCGCGTCCCCGCGCACCATATCGTCCGCGACAGTCCGGGCAAGGGAAGTGTAATTGGCGGACAACACGATGTCTGCGTCGGAGAGACGCGAGAGGACGGGACGCCTGTCGCCCGTCCAGCGCTCCGTCCTCGGACGCCCCCACTCGTCGAACATCGCGCCGTCCGCCGGATCGGCGTGCAGAAGCACCGTGACTTTCTTTCCTGCGGCGATCTGCTGGCGGAGCACGTCTTCGAGAACGCGGATCGGGTCGGCCAAGGCGGGCAAGACGATCTCCTCCACCTCGTCCGGCACGATCGCCGCCTCGCCCTTTGCGTCGTGTATGAGCTTCGTCGGGTATGCAAGGCCCAGCGTCTCGAGGTATCCGAAGAAACTCTTTTCGAGCAAGGCAAGCTGCTCCCAGCGTTCCATTTCGTCGCCAATGTCTTCGGCGAACACTTCCTTGCCGAGTTCGGGGACGTCCTGCATGAGGAGGCCGCGTCCTGCGAGAATCCGCCAGATGTCCTCAAGCTGGTCGAGAAGCGCAAAACGGGCGGTGAGGTCGTCGAACTCCTCCTTGCGCACAAGCCTGTCCAGAGAAAGCATCGTCTGCGCGTTCGCCTTCGCGTATTGCTGGAAGGCCGCCGCGATTTCCGCTTCGCCGGCCTCGCGCAGGGTTTGCCTGCGCGGAACGACGAGTTCCGCCGGGAACGCCGTGCGCGGCGGAATCACGCCGCGCCCCTCGAAACGCCGCGCCACGGCGAGGCGCAAGCTGCGCCCGCTCTGCGCGGTGGGCACGACGACCATCACGTGGTCCAAAGACGCCGCGCCCTCGCGCGTGACGCGCACGCGGCCGCTCGTTCCGCAAAGCCAGTCAGCCGTTTCGTCGACCAGTTTCCCGGAGGGGTTCAGATATACGGTTTCCATACGGCGCCTATTATATCACATCCGCAGAGCGGAATTGCCCCCTTGCAGTGGTCGGACTG
>JAFPNP010000353.1 GCA_017411125.1 Kiritimatiellia bacterium | reverse complement strand
TCCGCGACCGCGTTGTCGGCGCGTTCCAGAAAATCGCCGAGAAGCAGTTTTGTCGCGGAAAGGCGGAAGTCGCCGAACTCTATCGAATTGCCCATGCGAAGGTACATCTCGGCCTCGAGACAGCGCGAGAAGGCGGCGATTTCATTTGGCTCGAACAGATCGTACATGTCAAGATTGCCGACTTCGTACCTCAGGCATTGGCAGACCGCCGCGCAGTTGAACGCGGCGCGTACGAAGCGGACGCGTCCCTTGACCGCGTTCCCGGTGGTGAAAAACCTCTTTACGATTCTTTCGAAGGGGATGACCGTCCGTGCCAGCTTGTCAACGATCACGTCTACCTTGCCGTCCAGCTCCGCCCTGTTCTTGAGATAGTCCGTCGGAGTGAGAAGACGCTGGTAGTACCTGCCCGTGATGAAGTCGAAATCCAGCCCCGGCGCAAGACGGCGGAGCGTCATTGTGAAGTTCTCCTGGCTGAGCAGAACCCTCGGAACGACAGTGGCGCGGCAGCGCACGCGCCTGTCGCCTGCGAACACCTCCGGGAAACGGCGGAACATTCGCGTCGCCAGCATGCGGTGTTCGTCCGCTCCGCGCCACGTAAGATCGCCGGCCATTTCATCATGCACCCTCGCCACCTGCCTGACTGCGGCGAGAAGTTCCATGCCCTTTCCCGTGAGAGAACCCGAACGCTTCGCATCCTCGAGAGTCTTCAGCGCATCGTATGCGCTGCGCCCTGCAAGACGGCGGGAGCCATGCCTTCCGTAATGGCTTATGTAGAACGGCTTAAAGCCATTGGGCGGCGGAGTGTCGGCAAAGTCGTGGAACTCGTATGAATGCAGCACGGCTCCGCAACGATCCTGCTCACGTGTTTCGCTTTCCTTCGTGAACGTTATACCGAAGTTGACGGCGTTTTTGCGCATGACTCCGCGTGGCTGGCGGTTGAGCATGACTGGGCGATCGTTTGCGCGATCGTAGACCACGAGCGAGGTGGAGCCGCCACCGTCCATGTTCACGGCGTCCGTGCAACCTTCTCTTAGAAGGATTTCGGCCATGTCTGCATATGTCGCGCCAAGACTGTAGCCGGGCTGGCGTCCGTCGATCGCCAATATGACGAGCGTCTTCCGATCCGCAGTCAGACCGAACGCCGTGCGTGGCGGAAGTTGCTGTTTGCCGGCTACTGCGCTGGCAACCGACGCACCATTGGTGAGTATGAGACCGAAGCCGCACATGGCGAAAGCCACGTCGTTCGTCTCGGAATGCGGCACGGAGGAGGTTATCTCCGCCCGGCCGTCCTTGCGAATGATGAAGAACGCGCCGGAAAGAGAATCCCGACCGTTTGATATCTCCACGCCATCGGACACGTTCCACCGCGAAAGCGAACCGTATTTGAACGAATACGGAGGCTTCCACGGCCCCCATGGCGCGGTGTTCGCCGCCACTACTACGTTGCGCCCCTCCGCCCTGCGCCGCATCATGAAATCTGCGGTGGTTTCGCGCTTCGTGTCGATTTTCATGGGAACAAAGTCGGGCATGGGCTTGCCCCAATCCGCATCGCGTTCCGTGGCGGTGAAACCGATTCCGGGCGTGTCAAGGCGAATCCTCGCCACATACGCTTTCATCAGCCTTGGTTTCTCCAGCGCAAACGCGCGTATTGCCACTCCCTCGCGCACCCCCATTGGACGTTTCCACATTTCGTCGCGCCAGTCGGCGCGGCCTACGACGCCAAGAAACATGGCGCACAACATAATCTTTACCGTTCTCTTCATGGCCTCGTATTTTACTGATTATCTCAAACTTAGTCAAGCATTGCGAAGCGCACCCCTTCGCCTTCTGCAATAAATGCCCCCTGTTTTACTGGTGCCGGAGGCGGGACTCGAACCCGCACGCCAAAGACCTGGCAAGGGATTTTAAGTCCCTGGTGTCTGCCATTCCACCACTCCGGCGGCGACAGGCGAATAGTTTAACATAAATTATGGATTTTTGGGGACAGAAAAAACGTCATCTTGCCAAATCTGTCCAATCATAGCCCAGAAGAGCCCCGTTGACTACGTTGGCGAACGGCACCGTCGAACTCTTCCTCACACTCTCTGCCCAACTTTCGGGCGCAATCACGAACTTTATACCGCTGAACAAATCACGGCGAACGGCATATGCGTGAGCGGCAGCTATGCACGGACGGCCATGTGGCACCTGTTCAACTTGCATACCGGAACGGCGCTTGAGAGCATCGGCAAGAACGATGATTTCCTCGGCACGGACTCCAACCATCGACTTGCCCAGCAGATAAAGCATAACGGCGGGGCCTTCGTCCGCGTTCTTGCTGCCATAGAATGAATGACGGCGACCGCCGGTTTCGCCAGTGCAGGCTACATCGGCTACCATTATGGCATGTCCGTCCGCAAGCGCCTGCCTTACGCGCCCGACGTGTATTCCGCGATTGCTGCGATCGTCCACGACGAGGATCGCCCCTTTCGCTTTACCGGACGGAAAGAATGTCACTGCAGGCACCTTCTGTCCATCGTCGAACGAGAACACTTCGCGTATGGCTTTTGCACCACCCGGCAGCAAGACCGTCGCCCCAACCGCGCGCACCGACACGCCAATCTTGTCCAGAGGCCGTATTCTCGCACGATTTGCCGCTATTTTAGCCAACGCCGATGCGTCGTGCGTCGGCCTTTTCTTTTCGGCGGCGGCAAGATCATCCCTTAAATAGTCATATATGCTCTTGAAGCCCGGCAATTCCCTGACGCGCCCATTTGGCGTGACGTTGGCTGATTTAGACGGAAGACCGCAATCGACTTTCTTTTCATTGAAGCCGACATCAAGTTTGCGGCACTTTTCGACGTTAATATCCGGAACGGACTTGTCGGCCGCAAGCCATCTGCGCATCCAAAGTATTGAAGAAGTGCGCGTGGATTCCTTCCAACCATGCGGTCCCGGCACGTCAGTAATGCCGTACCGCGCAGAATCAAGACCACAATTTCTGGCAACATCGCGGACAACG
This sequence comes from Kiritimatiellia bacterium, assembly GCA_017411125.1. Lineage (GTDB taxonomy): Bacteria > Verrucomicrobiota > Kiritimatiellia > RFP12 > UBA1067 > RUG572. The sequence continues at coordinate 1,210 of JAFPNP010000353.1, read as the reverse complement.
GCGAATGTTTCGCGAGACCCGGCAATCGGGAAGAAATCTTTAAAGCAACAGTGCATCCGCACGGCATTGCCGCCAAGGAGGACGTAGCCAGCGTGGTTGAGGCCGAAGCCAAGCTGCCCGAATACGTTTTGCTCTGCGTCTTGGGGACCGATGGCCGCGCATACGGCACGAAGAGAGCTGATGTAGCATGAAGGACACGCCGAAACAATACGCGGGTCGATGGATTCAAGCAGCGAGGTCATCGTTCCGCCACCTGAGTTGCCCATGCATCCTACGCCATCTTTTTTCACGTCAGCGCGTGAATATAGATAGTCGATGGCCCTCATGCCGTCCCAGATGCGTTGCCGCGCCGCGCTCTGCCCTAGCAAGGCGGCGAGCGAACCATATCGATTGTGCGGCGTGCAGCAAAGTCCGCCGGGAACCTGTTCGCGTTCTCCCTGCGAAATCGGGTCGTATATCAGAACGGCGAAGCCGGCGAGCGCACCCTGCACCGCGCCGCGCTGATAGGTCGGCGAGTTCTTGCCGTTTGGCGAATGCCCGCACGGAAGAACGATCCCATGGTACGGAGGCTTGAATTTCGTCTCGTCCGGCAGGAACAGCAGCGCCGTCACGTAGACGCCAGGACGGCTCTCGAAAATCACCTTCTCGACACGGTAGCCGTTTCGCGAGAACGACCCGGCGACCTTGGCGTTGAGCGGCGTGCGCACCAAGTCGAGTCCGCCGACGGCCCGCACGTACTTACCGTACATCCGGGCGCGGTATGCGTCGTATTCGTCCCGGCTTTTCAAGGATCGCCATGCGTTTTCCGCCGCTTTGTCCGCCATGCTCAATTCCTCAAGTATGGCGTCATGCGAAAGAAAGACTGCCTCTTTCGGCAAAATCCTGTCCATAAGCGCCGCCGACAACGCGTCAGAAGCCGGTTTTCCGAACGAACACGCGGCAATCGCCATTCCGGCGACCATTGCAATCAGACTGTTGTGCTTTTTCATATTATACATATGCATCATTAAACCTCAAGGCTGAGGGACAACGAAACCAAACAAGGACATTATACACCATTCGTCTTTGGATGGCAATGTCGTTCGCGATACCGCCGCAAACCGCCCTCCCGAACGCACTGCGGCGCATTGACGGCTGCGAATGGCTTTGATATAATACGCGCCATGAAAAAAATGCTTTTGTTTGTTTCTGCCCTGGCCTGCGCATGTGC
>JAFPNP010000352.1 GCA_017411125.1 Kiritimatiellia bacterium | reverse complement strand
TTCCACCTTCCTCCCTCTACTCCGCCCTGACGTAGTACATCGTATCGGTCGTGACGTCCACGCACGCGCAGCGGGCGCTCTCGTCGTGCGTCGTTATCGCGTCCGCGCTCTCCTGCAAATCGATCACCAGACCGTCCGCCGGCGTTCCGTCCGGCTTTCTGAAAAACAGGTGCAGCGCCCCGTCGTGCTGCAGCATCACGCACGAGGACGGATTCAGCGCGAGCCACTGGTCTTTCGTGAACGCCTTTTCCGTCACGTTCGCGCACACCGTGCCCGCGTCCGCGTCGCTGACTATCGCCATCAGCCCCTCGTGCGAGACGAAATACACGCCGTTGCGGTACACGCACACGCCGCGCGGGCTCACGCACGCCGCCGGTCCCGCGAGCTTCGCCGCCGTCATCGTGTCCGGAGCGGTGCCGGACAATACCCACGGCCATCCGTCGGTGAGCGCGTACACCGTGTTCACCGTGGCCGCCAGCGCCACGATGTTGTCCTTCACGTCGTAGCGGTAGGCGACCGGCCAGCTCGTCGGCGCGCCCAGATCGCTGAACATCACCGTCTTGGGCTGCGACTTCGAGAAGCCCGCGTAGAACCCGCCCGGCACGTACTGGAGGCACTGCAGGTCCTTCGGCACCGGTTCTATCCCCGGCTCGGCCTCCCCGGCGTCCGCGAGATTGGCCTTGAACGCCACGTCCATGTTTCCGGGCGCCAGATCCGTCGTCTTGTCGTAGATGTGCTGTATGCCCGAACCCGTCTCGTCCGTGCCGCTGCGCGTCATGTACACCCTCACTCCCGCCGCGTTGGCCGGCACGCCGCGCACATGCAGCGTCACGGTGTCGTTGTCGTTGAAAGCCACGATGTTCGACGCGCCGGAAAGCCCGCTCTCGTAGCCGTACTCGTCGAACCACGACACGAAGAACGCCGCATAGTATATGGTTCTGGCCTCGTCCGGCCCGGCGCCGGACTCCGTCCTTTCCGCGCCATCGTCCCCGCTCACTGCCAACGCATCCTTGACCAGCGTGCGCCGCACCACGGAATTGCCGCCGCGCTCGTGGAGGAAAACGGCCGGAGTGTCCTCGACCATCACGCCGTCCGCGCCGGTGAACGGCACGCCCGTCGCCCCCGTCACGAACACGCGGTCGAACTTGTCGTCCGCCACGTTCCCCTCCGTCATCCACGCCACGCCCTTGAACGCGAAGAAGTTCACGCCCACGCCGCTCGCCGCCGAAATCCATTTCCACGGATGAAGGCTGACCGCATCGGCTATCGACACCAGTCCTCCCTCCCTGTAGACCCGCGCACCGTCCACGACGGACGGCATCCGCAGCGGCACGAGCTTGCCGTTCTTCAGGCGGCAGTTGTGCGCCCGCACCGCCATCCCCGCGCCGAGCAGGGCGGGATGTATGCGCGGCTGGATGCCGTGGAAGTTGTCGATTTTCGCTTTCATGTCCGCATCAGCGCCTCCGCGCGCGCTCGCAGCGTCTCCGAGAGCTGCAAATTCACCGTGTCGCTCATGTCCAGCCGGTAGACGAGATGGGCCGCGTACATCACCACCGCGTCCACGTGCCGAGACTCTATGCGCACGTCTCCGCTCCAGTCGGCGTCGGGCGTTTTGTCGTCCAGAAGCCCATCCGCCCCATACCTTTCGGACTGGTTCAAGTGGCGCAGCCGCCGGACCGCTTCCGCCGCGAACTCTTTTATGATGTCGATCTGGAACCTGTACGCCGCCGGTTCCGTGTCGTTCACGAGAAGCCGCACCCTTTGTTCCAATTCGTTGTATGTCACGCCGCGCCTCCTTCCTTCGCGGGGGCGTTGGCCTTGGCGAGCGCCCCCGCGTTGTCCAATTCCGTCTGCGCGGTGCGTATCTCGCCCGCGAGGAGATCGATGTCCGCCGGGCGCACGTTCAGACCGTTCGTGCCGGGCGCGGGGATCACGATCGGCTCATTCGCCACCACGTCGCGCAGGGACGAAACAGCGAGGTCGAAGAGCGCGTCGTCCGATGCGGCGGCGAAGAGCGACTGGAGCAACTGTCCCAGCCCCGGCGGCAGCACGTTCATCAGGAACGCCTCCGCCATGGCGGGATTCCTCTCCGCCATCGCCACCGCCGTCGCGTGGCCCGCCTTCGCGAGCGAGAACGCCGGAATGTGCGGCACCACGTTCTTGCCGTACCACCTCGCCACGCCTTTTACTATCGCCGTCTTCGTCATTGGATTTTCCCTTTCTTAAAGCGTCTTGGAATCGTCAGGGTCAAGCCCGCGCCAAGCGGGACGGGCTTGGCCCTGACGTGCGCCAACGCGCTTACGAGCCGGAAGCCGGCGTAGTCTTGGACTGCGCGGCCTGTATCTGCGTCGCGACCGCCTGCGAAGGTAGCATCACGTTCGGCGTGATGTACGTGCCGAGCATCGAACCGAGCTGCGCCTTCATGTTCGCGTTCTCCTGCTTGAGAGCCGCGATTTCGGCGGCAGCCGTGTTGTCGATGAGCTCCTGGCGCTGGCGCCACTCGACGAGGGTCTTGATGACCGCATCAGTCTTGTTGTCGGTGTAGATCTGCGCCTTGAGCTGGCCGTTCTCCGCCGCGAGGGTGTTGTTCTTCTCGACGAGACCGAGTTCGCGCTGCGTCACGAGGTCGCAGCCGGGACCGCCGGGACCGCCGCCGAAACCGGGGCCGCCGAACGCGCCGCGAAGGAGCGGAGCGCCGAGCGCCACCGCGCCGAGCACCGTGCCGACGACGCCGAGGGCGTTGCCGCCGCGTCCGATGTTGATGTTGCCGCCGAAGCCGCGGAATGCGTCGGCAAGTCCGCCGCCGTTGTAGCCGTAGCCGCCGTATGCCGGGACCATCGGCACCGCGCCGTATGCGGGATAGCCGTAGCCGCCCCAGCCGGGACCGCCCCAGCCGTTGTTGTTCGGGTACTGGTTGATCGTGGTCGATCCCTCAGTCTTTGTCACTTCATCCATTTGGTTTTTCCTTTCTGGATTTGTTGTTGTTCAATCCCGCCCGCACCGTGCGGACGGGAAATCGTTCAGCCGCGCATGAGGCCGGAGAGTGTCGAAACCTCCTCTCTGACATCCTCCTCCGCCTCCTTTTCGTCGCACGCCCAGCAGAAGTCATTTGACGCGAAGATGGCCTCGGCAGCCTGCGTGTAGGACTTGTTCTTCATGATCCACGCGAGAGCCTTGACCGCGCCCTCGCGCGTCTCGACGGTCTCGCCCGTGATCGTCTTGAAGGTCTCCACGGCCTTGTCGTGCTTCTCCTTGTACTTCTTCATCTTGGCGCGGTACTCCAGCTTCTCGCGGACGCCCTCGCCGCCCTGCATGGAGTCGCCATCCATGCCGCCCTGCATCATGCGTGACGAGCGCATCGCGGAGCCGCCCTGCATTGAACGCATCATGCCGTTGACGTAGTCGCCGGACGAGCCGCCGCCCATTCCGTTCTGGCCTGTCATGTTGTTCTGGTCTGTTGCCATTTTTCGTTTCCTTTCGTTTGGCTCTCCTCCGCGAGAGGGG
>JAFPNP010000043.1 GCA_017411125.1 Kiritimatiellia bacterium | reverse complement strand
GAAGTTCGCCGGCGCCTTGTCGAAAAACAGCTCAAGCTCGCCGGCGAACTTCTTTTCCCCGCCCATGAGCGCCATCAGCCCGTAGACGTCGTGCGGAACGAACCATCCCTGCTGCCATGGATTCGATTCCACCGCGCCCTGTCCGTGGACGTGGCGACCGCGCCACGGCGTCCAAGTGCCGTCCGCATTGCGGCTGCGCATCCACTTTGCTTCTTCGCTCCAGATGTTCTTGTACCATCCGGCGCGTCCATAATAGCGCTTCGCATCGTCGGCCCTGCCGGTCATTTCCGCGAACTTTCCCATGCACCAGTCGTCGTAAGCATATTCAAGCGTCACGGAAAGCGAGCCCGGCGTCCAGCCGCAGGCGGCGTTTCCGCGCTTCCGGGAAGTGGCGTCGGCAAGGCGCCACGCGGCCTCCGCGTCCCAGTTGCGGATGCCCTTCTCGTACGCATCGGCGATACAGGGGATGAGCGGGTTTCCGATCATGCAGCCCGACGTGCATCCGAAGAGATCCCAGACTGGCAGCGTATCGCGCGGACCGAGTTCCGTCCAGCGGATCATCGAGTTGATCGTATCGTTCACGACGTCGGGACGGATGAGCGCGAGGAGCGGCATTTCGCTGCGGAACACGTCCCACCCGCTGAACACGGTGCGGGCGGTGAAACGGTCGTTGCGGTATATCTTGCCGTCGCTGCCCATGTAGCGTCCGTCCACGTCGCCGATCGTGCGCGGGTCGATGAACGCATGGTATAGGCACGTGGCGAACACGACGCGGTCGTCCACGCTCCCGCCCTTAACCTTCACGCCGGCGAACGCATCGCTCCAGAGGGCGTGCGCGGCGGCGCGCGCGCGGTCGAAGTCGAAGTCGGGAATGTCGTGCGCAAGATTCTTGCGCGCGCCGTCCTGGTCCACGTACGAAAGACCGGCGCGCAGGAGAATCTGTTCGCCGGGCGCCGTCTCGAACTCGGCGAAGAACCCGGTGTTCGTCCCGGTGCAGTCGCGGCGATTCTCGAACACGGCGTCCTTGTCCCACGCGCCGAAACGCTTGAAAGACTTGGAGAACGCGCAGGTGTAGTGCAGCGTGTAGCTTACACGCCCGTGCCCGTGGCCCCAGCCGCCGTCCTGCCAAGGGCACTCCATGCGCCCTTCTATCGTATGGTCGTCGACCACGCGCACGTGCTGGCGCGAATGCTTCAGCCAGCGTCCGAGCTGCCCGACGCGCCGACCGAGATCGATCTGGACGCGGGCGTTTTTCGACTCAGGGAACGTGAAACGCAGTATTCCGGCGCGCGGCGCGGCGGCCATCTCGGCGCGTATGCCGTAGCGGTCGAGCGTGACGGCGTAATAGCCGGCCTCGGCTACTTCGCGTTCATGCGAATAAGGGGACTTCGCCTTGTCGCGGTCGAGAAGCCTTTCGCCCGTTGCCGGCATCACCTGGAAATTGCCGAAGTCGCCGTACCAGCCCACTCCCGAAAGGTGCGTGAAGCTGAATCCTTCGATCGTGGCGTGGTGGTACGAATAGCCGCAGCCGTTGTCGCCGCCTGTCACGGTGTCCGGCGAAAGCTGCACCATTCCGAACGGCGTCGCGGCGCCGGGAAAGGTCTTGCCGAGGCCGTGCCCGCCGAGGGCGCTGCGCGGATGCTGCGTCACGGCGCCAATGAAGGGATTGACCTCGTCAGCCATGTCCTCGCACGGCTTTTCGCCGCCGAAGGAATATGGACGCGAACCGTTGTACCACGTGAACATCGACTTGGGCGAGAACACGTTGGAGCGTTCGTCGACGAGCCGCCACGTTTCGCCGTCCGCCGAACACCATATCGCCCACGACGCCGGGTTGCGCTCCGGATAGCGGTCGGTGTCGTCCGCGCTGCAGAAATTGAACTTCGCCACCGGCTTCGCGCCGTCCGGCAGCCTATGGCAGACGTAAAGCCAGCTTGCGGGATCGTCCACGCGCGGAGCGAGCGCGCCCACGCAGAGCTTGGTGCCCGGATTCCCGTCGAAGAGCTTTTCGGCGGTCTCGTTCGCGAAGTTCTTCTTGGACGCGAAGCACTCCCCCGGAGCAAGGGACTTCGCCTCGCGCGTGCCTGCGAGCTTCATGCCGCAGTTCACGCGCGAACCATCCGCCGCGTAAAGCGAGAACTCGCCTAGCTGCAGAATGTCGCCTCCGCCGATTTCGCGGATTGCGAGACGGAAGTATTTCTCGGAGATTTCTCCGCCCGAAAGACCAAACGCCGCCACGGCCATGGCGCACGATGCAAATACTTTATCCGGTTTCATCGGCTCCTTCTCATTCCTTTTGCATTTAAAACGAGGCGAAGTGCGCGAGCGCATGGATGCGTCCGTCCGGCGCGGCCGCCAGGCACAGAAACGCGCCGTCGCCGTCCGGCACGGCCTCCGCATGGACTTCTTCGCCCGCGAGAGTCTCCGTCTTGAACGCCACGTCGCAAGAACCGGGGCGGAAACCCTCCGGCAGACATTCCATCATCCATTCGACGTAATGCACGTTGTTGACGTGTCCGTTGAGATCGATGTCCCCACGCCTTGCGCGGAAAGAAAGCGCCGACGCGCCGTGCGTCTCGGCGGGCCACCGCAAACGCGCGAAGTCGCCGTCCGGGAACACCGGTTCTCGCGACGTATCCGCCGCATCGAAGACGGACTGCGGAACGGAAACGATTTTGCGGGTGTCGAGGTTTATTAGCATCCATTCGCTCGTCGCCCGTCCGAACGTTCCGCCGGAAGCGTCGGAAAGCAAGAAGTCGCGCCACGCGACAATCCTGCGCCCGCCGCGCGGCCATGTGGCGACGCTTACGGCGTCCTCCCATTCAGGAAAACGCTCCATGCGCACTTTCAGGTGCGTCAGCACCCATGAAATGTTCTCGCCGGACGCATTGAAGTCGCTTTTCGAGAACTTCAGCGCCTCCGCGTTGAGGCTTGCCGCCTCCTGCAGGTAATTGCAGATTGCGGGCAAAGTGGCAAACCCGTCCGGTCCGCACTCGTAAGTGCGCACCTGCCAACTATATGTCTTTCCTGTCGCGCTCATCGGCTGCTTGCGAATTCCGTATCTATGATTTTCCCTAGGTATCCCGAAACGCCGGAACCGCGACAAGTATACCATATTATCCGGCAAGCGACGGAAACAAATTCAGGTTTGCGCTGCCATAGACCCATGGGGACATCGCCATTCACACATCATCCGACTTTATTGCACAACTTTCCCTGTTGACTTCGAGCATCTGGCGTGATACCATATTGCCCATGAGAGTGCGGCTGGCGCGCCGCGCATCGGAACAGCCTACGCCTCCAGGCGCGACCAGAAGCGCAAATGGCGTTTTACATCGACGGAAAAACGAAAGGAACCGGAACAATGAAACAAACGATAGCCGCCCTTCTCGCGGCGGCACTGCCGGCGCTCTCGGCGACGGCGGCGAACGACGGAATCGAGAACGGCGTACACGGCTACACTCCAAAGAACTATGTCCGGCCCAAAGAGCCGGCTGTGCTTGAACGGCTCGAATGGTTCAAGGATCAGAAACTGGCGCTAATGATGTGTTTCGGCCTCTACTCCAACGTCGGCATAATAGAATCGTGGTGCCTCAGCGACGCGGACGCGCGCTGGTCGCGGCGCGAAGTGGCGTGGACGAAGGACGCGGACGAGTTCAAGCGGCAGTACTGGGGGTTGATCCGGTCGTTCAACCCCATCCGCTTAGAACCGCGCAAATGGGCCAAGACGGCGAAAGACTGCGGTTTCCGGTACGTTCTCTTCACCACTAAGCAGCATGACGGGTTCTGCCTGTACGACTCCAAATTCAGCGACTACAAAGTGACGGCGCCGGAATGTCCGTTCTCGACGGACGCCCGCGCGAACGTCGCGAAACACGTTTTCGACGCCTTCCGCGCCGAGGGTCTTGGAATCGCCGCGTACTTCTCAAAGCCCGACTGGCACAACGCCGACTATTGGGAAGGACGCGGCATCGGCCGCAGGACGACGCGGTATCCCACCTACGATGTAAAGCGGAATCCGGAAAAGTGGGCGCGGTTCAGGGATTTCACGAAGAACCAGATCGTCGAGCTCGTTCGCGACTACGGCAAAATCGACATAATCTGGCTGGACGGCGGCCAGGTGCAGCGCAAGACCGGCCTTGACATAAAAATCGAAGAGATTGTCGCCGAGGCGCGCAAGTACAATCCCGCCCTAATATCGGTCGACCGCTCGGCGGGCGG
>JAFPNP010000351.1 GCA_017411125.1 Kiritimatiellia bacterium | reverse complement strand
TATTGTCGGAATCTCCATCTGTCTGGCTTCTCCAAAAGTGAGTATAGTCTAACATATTGCGCCCCCAGTGTCAATAGCCTACGCTAACTTATTTAATCTGTACTAACTTTCTCTTCCGGAAGACCGAGTTTTGGTATAATATACCGCATCGCGTCAAACGGAAGACATGGCGGAAACACAATGAAACGGTTTGAATTTGTTGACATTAGCGAAGACGGGAGCGCACATGGCTCTTGAAAGCAGCATTGCAGGCTCCTGGTATCCAGATACGGCATCTGGCATCCGCGCTCTTGCCGGCGATTGGGAACGTTCGCTTGGCAAGGAGATTGAACCGATGCTTCAACGGCCCAACGTTCTCATCCTGCCCCATGCCGGCTGGACGTATTCCGGCGAAACGGCGTGGTCGGCGGTTCGGATGGTGCATGGCGCGGATTTCAAGCGTGTTGTCGTTCTCGCGCCAAGCCACCGCGCATGGATAGAAAACCGTCTCGTCGCGCCGGAAGCTGATGCCGTCTCGACGCCGCTCGGAAAAATCGAGATCGACCGCGACTGGCTCGACCGCCTCGTCGTTCTCGCGCCCGTTGAAAAGAACGATGGCGTCCATCGAGGCGAGCACGCCGCGCAGATCGAGTATCCGCTTCTACAGCTGTCACTCGGCTGCCCGTTCAAAATCGTTCCGCTCGTCATGGGCGGCTTCGGCGCAGACCAGATGGGGATGTGCGTACGCGCTCTGTCGCGGCTCATGGACGCCGAAACGCTGCTCGTCGTCTCTTCCGACTTTACGCACTATGGCGACGACTTCTCGTATGCGCCGTTCGGAACGGATGGAGGTGAAAACGTCCGCAGGCGCGTTGCGGAATCCGATGCCGAGGCGCTGTCGTTCATCTCGAAGTCCGATGCGGATGGCTTTGCGGCGTTCATCAAGCGCACAGGCGCGACCATCTGCGGACACGTCCCTATCGAGATGGCGCTTCGCGCCTTTCCTGCCGGCTCATCTGTTTCGCTTGTCCGATATTCGACTTCTGCCGATCAAGACCGCGATTTCAGGAGGTTCGTGTGCTATGCGGCGGCGGCGGGACGTATCGAATGGCCTGGCGAGACGGATGCCGTGCTCGATGCGGATGCGCGGAAGTTTCTTCTTCGCGTCGCCCGCGCGTCGATGGAGGCGTCGGTCAGAGGCGTAGCCATGCGTCCGCCGCGTCTGGAACTTGCGTCCAACGCGCCGAAATCGACGTTTGCCAAGATGGGTGCGTTCATTACGCTGAACGACAAGATTACGGGTGCGCTGCGCGGCTGCATAGGGGAGATTCTGCCGATGCGTCCGCTCGTCGAGGCGGTCGTCGCGCGTGCGGTCGATGCAGCGTTGCACGATCCGCGCTTCCCGCCCGTGTCGGAACGCGAACTTTCCTCGCTGCGCGTCGAGGTCTCCGCGCTTACGCCGCCGAAGCGGGTCGCGTCATGGAACGACATCGTGCTTGGACGCGACGGCATGACGCTTGAAAAGAACGGACGTTTCGCCGTGTTTCTGCCGCAGGTCGCGCCGGAGCAGGGTTGGGATTTGCCGACCACGCTTTCGTATCTCTCGCAGAAGGCCGGACTCGCCTCGGATGCCTGGCGCGACGGCGCGGTATTCGAGACTTTCCAGGCGGAGGTGTTCCATGAGTGACGCGGCGGGGGCGAGAGCAGTCTGCGCCGTCTGTCCGCGCCATTGCCGTCTCGCCGACGGCGAGAAGGGGTTCTGCCGCGCACGCGAAGTAAATGGCGGCATGGTAGTGTGCGCGAATTACGGGCGCATCACGTCCCTCGCCCTCGACCCTATAGAAAAGAAACCCATTGCGTTTTTCGAGCCGGGAAGCAAGGTCCTCTCCGTGGGCAGCTACGGTTGCAACATGCGCTGTCCGTTTTGCCAGAACGACGCCATCTCGCAGCGCGGCGAATGCGAGGCCGCGTTTCAGATGGCGACGCCGGCCGAACTTGCCGATGCCGCGCTGCGGCTGAAGGCCGAACGCGGGAACATAGGCCTTGCCTACACATACAACGAGCCGCTCGTCGGGTGGGAGTTCGTGCGCGATTGCGCCCGTGAAGTCCGTGCAAGAGGAATGGCGAATGTTCTCGTCTCCAACGGCTGCGCGGAGGCGAACGTCGTAGAGGAAATCGCGCCGCTCATCGACGCCGCGAACATCGACTTGAAAGGTCCGTCGCAGGAGTTCTACGATTGGGCGGGCGGCGATTTCGCGGTAGTTTGCAGAGCCATCCGGATCCTTCATTTGGCGGGCTGCCACGTCGAGGTGACGACGCTCGTCGTTCCGGGCCGAAACGATTCGGATGCCGACATCGACGCGATCGCCGCTTTTATCGCCTCCGTTTCGCCGGACATTCCGCTTCATGTCACGCGCTTCTTTCCCCGTTGGCGGATGGCGGATGCAGAGCCGACGCCCGTTGCGACAGTTCGCCGCCTTGCCGAAGTCGCACGTTTGCGTCTCGGTCGCGTACTTGTCGGGAACTGCTGAAGATGAAGAATCTCCGCTTCTGTGGACGCTGCGGCACGGAGATGAAGCCGTGCGCCAATCCGGGCGAGCGTTGTTGCCGTTTTGCGGCCAGTTGGATTTTTTGGTATAATCCTGCGCATGAAAACCTTGTCTTTTTTCGCAGTTGCGAAACTCGCCGCATTGTGCGCCGCGGCAGTTGGAGCATCGTCGGCGTGCCGCGCAAAAATACCGGATGGCATGCAGTGGGGCGTGACGTTCGGCTTCTACGCCACGAACGGATATTTCGGCTCGGTCGAGGCCAAGGCGGAGATCGACGCCATCGCCCGTGCGGGCGCGACGTGGGTGACGGTGGTGCCGACCGTATGGCAGGACGCCTGTTCCTCATCCTTCCAGTACAAAGATTTCGCCCTCACCCCGAACGACATCGAACTCATGGACGCCATCGACCTCATCCACGCCAAAGGCATGAAGGTGCAGCTGCGCCCCATGCTCGAGTGCAAGGACGGCATGGGGCGGCTCAACGTGTGGATGACTCCGGACCGCGTACGCATGCCGGGCCGCGCCACGCGGGAACGCGCGAAGTGGTTCGACTCCATGGCCGCGCGCAGCGCCTACTACGCGCGCATTGCCGAACGCACGCAATGCGAGGTGTTCTGTCTGGACAGCGAACTTGACCGCATGGTGGAAGAGAGCGGCAAGTGGAAAAAAGTTATTGCCGCCGTGCGCAGCGTGTATTCCGGGCCCGTCACGAGTTGCCACACGCTTCATACGGGCGTCGTGGATTTCAAGAAATGCCTCTCGGATCCGAATCACTGGTTCCATTCGCTCGACTATCTGACAATCAGTTATTATTGCCCTGCACGGACGGATGCGGACAAGGGGAAGGCGCTTTCGGTCGAGGAGATGGCGGAGCGTCTCAAAGGCGCACACGCGCGGATGTCTGAGATCGCTCAGGCGACGGGCAAGCCGATCGTGTTTGGCGAGTGCGGCTGTTCGTCGACCAAGGACGCCGCCGCGGCGCCGTCCGGCCTTGGTTTCAATGCGAAGCCGGACGAGGAGGAGCAGGCCAGATACATGGAGGCTTTGTTCCGCGTGTTTGCGCATGAGTCGTGGTGCCGGGGATTTCACTGGTGGACGTGGGATCAGCTCTGGCCGAGGCGCAAGGGTCGTACGCGCGAACAGATACGTGCGCGGGATTTTACGATTCGCGGCAAGAAGGCCGAGGAGGTCTTCCGGAGCTGGGCGCGGCGAAAATAACACCGGAAACCGAAAATGAAAACTCCCCTGAACTGGAAACCTGGCGCTCTGCTCCGCAAAGGCGTATGCGCCATCGGCGCGGCGCTCGTCGCGGGGGCCGTCTGCGCGGCTGACGTGGTCACGTACGAAGAGTTCGGAGCGGCGGGGGACGGCAAGGCAGACGACATGGCCGCGATAGTCGCCGCCCATGCAGCCGCAAACAAGAAGGGCCTGCCCGTGAGGGCCGGCGACGGCAGGACGTACTACATCGGCGGCGGCGCACGGACCGCCGACATACGCACGGACGTCGATTTCGGCACCGCGTCGTTCGTGATCGACGACCGCGAGGTCCCGCTCGACAAGCGTTCGACGCCGGTATTCCGCATTTCACATTCCGCGCGGCCTGTTGCGGTTAAGGGCATGACCACGCTTGCGAGCGGACAGAAGAATCTCGGCATCGAACTGCCCGGCCCGTCGCTCGTGGAGGTTGTGGACGCCACCGTGCGCCAGTACATCCGCTACGGCCTCAACCAGAACGGCGGCAGACCCAAGCGGGAGGTGCTGCTCGCGGCGGCGGACGGCACGGTCGATCCCTCCACGCCCGTAATCTGGAACTATGGCAAAGTAACGCGCGCCATCGCGCATCCTCTCGACGCGAAGACGCTCACCGTCAGGGGCGGACGTTTCACGACGATAGCCAACCAGGCCGAATCCAGGTACACGTACTTCGGGCGCGGTTTCGACGTCAACCGGTCGAACGTGCGCATCGAGGGCCTTCGCCACGACATGACGGGAGAAGGCGACCACGGCGCGCCCTACAGTGGATTCATCTCTGTCTCTCTTGCCGCAAACGTCATGGTGTCCAACTGCGTTTTCACCGCGCACAGAACCTATCGCACGGTCGGCGCGGCGGGCAATCCGGTCAGCATGGGATCGTACGACATCTCCGCCAACAACGCCGTCAACGTCTCATTCGTCAATTGCCGCCAGACGACGGACATAAACGACGGATGCTACTGGGGCATCTTCGGCTCGAACTACTGCAGGAACCTGCTTTACGACGGTTGCACGTTTTCGCGCTTCGACGCGCACATGGGCGTGGCGAACGCGACTGTCCGCAACTGCGAACTCGGCTACATGGGCATAAACGCGATTGGATTCGGAACGTTCCTCGTCGAGAACACGACGGTGCGCAGCGGTTCGTTCTTCAACTTGCGCGGCGACTACGGCAGCACATGGCGCGGAAACCTCGTCGTGCGCAACTGCACGTTCGTTCCACGCAAGGGCAAAACGTCCGCCGTCACGCTCGTCAATGGATCCAGCATCGACTGGCACGACTTCGGATACGAGTGCTTCATGCCGCGCCGGATCGTGTTCGACGGCCTTGCAATCGACGACTCCGGCTTTCCGGAGAATTACGACGGGCCGTTCGTGTTCGGAATGTTCAACCCGAAGAACACCGACGCCAGCTACGTGGAGAAGTATCCTTATCATGTTGCGGAGGAGGTCGTGCTCCGCAACGTGACGACGAAGAGCGGCAGGCCCTTGCGCCTCAGCCCGAACAAATGGATGTTCCGAAACGTGAAGGTGGTGGAGAACGGCGCACTGCGGGGACTTCTGGACTTAGAACAGAACAAGTGAAGGGCAAACAGCCATGAAAGAGAAAGCCAAGCAAGGAAAGACGCATTCGGGAAGTCGCACGGTCAACAGGCGCGCGTTCATCGCCCTGGGCGCGGCCGTGACGGCCGGCATGGCCACGGCGCAGACCAAGGTGGTCAAAGGCCGTATGAATAAGAACGATCCCAATCCGGCGCATGACGTGGCGGCCGTGACGGACGAGGAGTTCGACGGCGCGATCAGGCAGCTCGAAGCGACGGGGATGTATGACGACGAGAAACGCCTCCCCGCGCTCCGCGTCGTGCAGCGCGCGATCGACCGCATGTCCACGTCGCGCGCGTTCCTCCCCTGCCTTCACAGCCAGACGCCGCGGAAGCGCATCGACGCCATCCACGCCGCGTTCCCGGTCATGCGTTGGTACGACAAGGCGTTCGACCGCGTCTTCGACCAGTTCGTGTCCACGAAGGTTACGGGCGACACGCCCGCCATCTGGTATCTCTACAACATGGGCATTCTGGTGAAGACGAAGTCGTGCGCGTTCGGCATCGACGTGTTTCACCGCCAGGACATGCGCCTCGTGGAGCATCTCGACTTCCTGCTCGTCTCGCACAACCACGGCGACCACTACGACCCCCAGATGCTCAACGCCATGAGAGCGGCGGACAAGCCCGTCATATCCAACTTCTACCTGTGCAAAAGGTGGTATTGCAGGGAGTTCGACAAGACGTTCAAGTTCAAGGACGTCACGATCCACGCCGTCGCGGCCGACCATCAGACGTGGCTGCCGTGGGCCGTCACGACGTTCGAGGTCGTCTGCGGCGACGGTCCGAATGCATTCACGATCTTCCACTCCGGCGACTGCAACCGCTACGACCACCTGAAGCCGAAGGGCAAGCCCGACATCTTCATGGGGCACTGCGCTATAAATCTCGACTTCCTGAAGGCTGCGCGGAGGACCATGCCGGCTAAACTCTTCGTGACGCTTCACCACCAGGAGCTTGGCCACATCCCCGGCAAATACCGCTGTGTCGCGTTCGAGGATGAACCGCTCCAGAGGGTGCGCGGACTCCGCGAGGCGGGCTTCAAGGCCGCCATGCCGGTATGGGGCGACCGCATCGTGTGAAAGATACGGACATGCGCCGCCTTGGCGGAAGTTTGCATTTGCGCCGTTGAAGTGATATAATTCGCGGCAACGGAGAAGAGGAACCGAGAAATGCATTCAATCGCAAACCATCCGCTTGTGTCGCATCGCATCACGCTCATGCGCGACAGGGCGACGCCGCCCAAGCTCTTTCGCGAGCTTGTGGCCGAGATCACCGTATATCTGGCTTTCGAGGCACTGAAAGATCTTCGGCTGCGGACTGTTCCAGTGGCCACGCCTGTGGCGGAGACGACCGGCGGCCTTGTCGACGAGCGCATCGTGCTCGTCCCTATTCTTCGGGCTGGCATGGGGATGCTCGACGCCATGCTCGGAGTGCTTCCCTATGCAAAAGTCGGCGTGCTTGGAATGCAGCGCAACGAGCAGACCGCCGAGCCGGTTCCGTACTACGCGAAGGTGCCGCCCGCCAAAGGAGACGAGCTGGCGATAGTTATCGATCCTATGCTGGCGACGGGCGGATCCGCCTGCGACGCCGTGACGCAGCTCAAGAGCCTCGGCTACCGCCGCATCAAATTCTTGAACCTCATATCCGCGCCGGAGGGCGTTTCCCGGTTCGAGCGCGAGCATCCGGACGTGCCGGTGTTTTCCGCCGTCATGGACGAGCGGCTCAACTCGCACTACTACATAGTGCCCGGCCTCGGCGACGCGGGCGACCGCATTTTCGGTACGTTGTGACAAGAGTAGCGACGGCATGATAGAACTGATTCTCTGCACGATTCTCAACGGCGCGTCGTTTCTCGCCCAGAAAGCGGGAGTCGACCATTTTGGCCCGTTCGCGATAAACTGCTACAGATGTCTTTCCGCAGGCGCGTTCCTCTGGCTTGTGTCAGCCAGGCGCGGGCGCGTCGGGCGCGTCGAGCTGACATATGGAGGAATCGGGGGCGTGCTGCTGTTCGTGGCGTTGGTGACGCAGCAGATCGGCATAGAGTACACGACGCCGGGCGTGTCCGCTTTCCTTACCGCAAACTACGTGCTGATCATTCCGATCATAGGCGTTTTCATAGGCCGGCGAACCGGCTGGGCGACGTGGATCGCCGTCGCGGCGGCCGTCGTCGGGACGTGGCTGATATGCGTGGGCGGGCCGTTTGGCATGGGGAAGGGCGAGATATGGACGCTGCTGTGCGCGGTCGCCTATGCTTTGCAGATAATGGTGCTGGACCGCGGCGTGCGCAATGGAGATCCGCTGAAGTTCTGCCAGGTGGAGATGCTGGTCGCGGGGCTCGTGGCGCTGCCGTTCGTGTTTTTGCCGTCAGAGGTTTCGCGGGCGAGCTGGGATGCGTTCGCAGCCGGGCTGCCGGCCTTGTTGTTCCTCGGCGTTGGCATAAGCGGCATATCGCATATTCTCCAGTGTCTTGGACAGAAAAAAATCTCCGTCGTGATAGCGTCGATCGTGCTGAGCCTTGAAAGCGTCTTTGCAGCCGTGTTCGGGTGGCTTGTCATGGGCGACGCCATGACGATG